>NZ_KZ819078.1:0-230370 GCF_003115855.1 Brenneria corticis | reverse complement strand
TGCGCCGCAGGGTTTGCCAGCGCGTCAGGCGCAGCACCTCCCCCAGCTCAATGTAGTTGCGATCGACATTGCGGATCCCCTGCAGCGTATTGAGAAACACCGGGAAGAACACCGACTTGGCGATCACCAGCGTCTTGGCCGGCGCCCCCACCCCCAGCCACAGAATGATTAGCGGCAGCCAGGCGATGCCGGGAATATGGCGGATAGTGTCGAACGTCGGGCCGAAGAAATTTTCCACCTTGCGGGACATGCCGGCGGCGATCCCCAGCAGCAGCGCGGCCAGCGCGCCGAGCAGGAATGACTGCGACACCAGCGTGATGCTGATAAAAAAATCCTGCTCAAACGACTGTTTGGTCACCAGGTCCCAGAACGAGGCGAGCGTTCGCCCCGGCGACGGCAGAAAGACCGGCGGGACCCACTGATAATGGGACGCCGCCTGCCAGCCGGACAAGATCGCCAGCGGCAGGATAAAGCCGATCCAGCTCCCCGATCGCCGGCGGCGTACGGGCTTTGCCGTCGCCACGCCTTCAAGAATGTTATCGCTCATGGTTATCGGTCCTGTGGTTCTGTTTAGGCGAGCGGCGGTCAGTTATAGACCGAATAAGCGCCGCCTTTGAAAAAGCGGGCGTCGACCAGCTTATCGACCTGGGTATCGCTCAGATTGCGCTCGCTCAGGATGTCGTCCCCCTGCGCGATGTACCAGGCCTGGAAGGTTTTGATATTGCTGCGTACGCTGTCGGCGTCTTCCTCGCCGCGCATAAAGTAGAACTGCGACGGATCGGTGATTTGGAACTTGGCGATATGCTCCGGCACGCGGGTAGCTTTGGCGACGATGGCCGCCGCTTCATCGGGGTTCTCATGCGCCCATACTTTGGCGCGATCGACCGCCACCAGAAACGCCTGGATGGCCTGCGGGTAGTTTTCGGCAAACGAACGCATCGCGAAGTAGGAAACCCGGCCGGCGCCGTTGACGTAGACGCCGTCGTCCGGGGTGCGGCCGATCACCTTCACCTGACCGGAGGTATAGAGCGCGGCCGCGCCGGAGGTGCCGAGATGCACCGCCGTGGCATCGATGGAGCCGCTCAGCAGCGCGGCGGCTACCGCGGCGCTGTTATCCATCGACTGGTAGCGCACCCGTCCCTGCTGCTTGCGGGAGTCCAGCGGCAAGCCCGCCTTGGTCAGGATCTCGGTAGGCGCCGTCCAGTAGCAGCTCACCCGGCTGCTGGCGAATTTGCGTCCGTCCAGGTCCTGAACCTGGTTAATCTCCTTGTTGTCCGCCCGAGCGATAATCGGCGTACGGTATTTGTCGGAAGGCTCAGATTCCCAGACGATAACCGCATCCAGTCCGTTGGCGTGATGCACCACCGCCGGATAGATCATGCGCTGCGCCACCGCGATACCGCCGTGGTTGAGGTGCGCCGCCTCCGCGCCCAGCAGTTCGGCGCTGCCTGAGGCGATCAGGTTCACGTCTTCGATGCCGATCTTGTCGAACGCTTCCTTGAAGAAGCCTTTTTCCTGCGCCACCGCGGTGGCGGGGTCGAGTTGCAGCGTAATGCTTTTCAGCGGTTGCGGCGCGCCGGACGCCGTCTGCAACCACAATATCAGCGTGGCGCTCAGCGCCGCCAACGCGGCGGCATGCCTCTTTTTGCTTACTGACTGATTAGACATGGCAAAAATACCTCATATTGAATATGTCGCATAACTGTAGGATGGCGGCGGCTGGCGTATGCGCCGCATCCGGCGATCGGCGCTATTCGCACGACGCGAGCGCCGGACCAAGGCCGGGACGGCGTATCAATGACAAGGCGGAATTCGGTTGCCCTCGGCGGCGGCGGACGCCGCCGGTTGCGCCGCGGTCTTCTCCTGCGGCGCTTCCCGTTGCGGCGACGAGTGGGCCTGCGCCGCCTGCCATCCGCCCAGCGCCCAGCTCAACCCACATAGCGCGGCGATGGTCGTTTTTCTGATTGCAGTAATCCTTGACATGATGCTCCTTTATTAAAGTAATGTTGTTTTTCGGATGTTTTAGGTAAATGTTTTTAACAAATAAACAAACGAATATTTAAAGTTGCACACATCATTTATCAACCAACAAATAGTTATATGGTTACCCAGCAGCCAGTAATAGTTGACCGCGCGTCGGCGCCAAACGGCCTGATGGGCGGATGTAACGGGTTTTCATCGCCGCCAATGCTTGCTACTGCCGAGCGTTTATTAAATAAAAAAACGCCAGGTGCGTTTTTCAACGTCGCTTGCGACGGCCCCTAGGGTTGAGGAATCCCCAGCAAATAATTAAGCATTATTTGATAAATCATCTTAGATAGCAGGATGTGGTTTTTTAAAGGTTTTCCTTCGCGTAAAAAATCGCGCTGAGGTGGGCGTGGCCGCCGGGTGAGCGACAGGACGTCGCGAAAGCCAGTGCCGCGCCGGGAGCGCGTCAATGGCGGCCCGACCAGCGGTCACGAACGCCGAAGGCATCGCGTAGCGACGCGATTTCGCGAAAAGCCCGGGGCCACGGGGCGGCGGCGACTGAGCCGCCCCGTGTCGGGCGCGTGCTGCGACGGTTGCAGAAATCGACTGAGGTTAGTGCGCACGAAACCCTCACTGCGCTTACAGACATTCCTTACCTTGATTTCTGGGGATTCTTCAGCCCGTAGGGTGGTGAGCAGGGACAGCCCGCCATAAAAAAACGCCAGGTGCGTTTTTCAACGTCGCATAAAAAAACCCCGCGATGGGTCACGGGGCTGCGGATGGTTGCTGCGGCTTATGCCGCGCTTTCAGCTTTTCAGCTTCGGATCCAGCGCATCGCGCAGTCCGTCGCCCAGCAGATTGAAGGCCAGCACCGTCAGGAAAATCGCCAGGCTGGGGAAAAGCGCCACGTGCGGCGCGATCACCATATCGGAACGGGCCTCGTTAAGCATGGCGCCCCACTCCGGCGTGGGCGGCTGCGCCCCCAGTCCGAGAAACGACAGGCTGGCGGCGGTAATGATCGACATGCCGATGCGCATGGAGAAATAGACCACGATGGAAGAGACCGTGCCGGGAAGGATATGGCGGAAAACGATCGTCCAGTCGGATGCGCCAATGCTGCGCGCCGACTCGATATAGGTCTGCTGTTTCAGCACCAGCGTATTGCCCCTCACCAGTCGCGCGAACGCGGGAATGCTGAAAATGGCCACCGCGACAATCACATTCGCCATTCCGCTGCCCATAATCGCCACCACGGCAATCGCCAACAGGATGCCGGGAAAGGCGAACAACACATCGCAGATACGCATAATCACCCGATCCCACCATCCCTCATAGTAGCCCGCCAGCAGGCCAAGCGAGGTGCCGATAAGCATGCCTACCCAAACGGAGAAAATGCCGGCTGCCAGCGAAATCCGCGCCCCCAGCAGAATACGGCTGAAAATATCCCGCCCCAGGGAATCCACCCCGAGCCAGTGCGCCATGGACGGCCCTTCATTGAGCCGCTCATAGTCAAAGTAATTTTCCGCGTCATAGGGGATCAGATAAGGCGCCAGCAGGGCAACGACAATCAGCAGCGTCACAAACACGCCGGCCAGCAGCGCCACATGCTGATGGCGGAAACGCCGCCAGAATTCGCGCCACGGCGTGCGGATTCGATTCTCCCCGATCGTCGGCAGAGCCGACATCTGCGCCTTACGTCGCCAATTTATCATTCCCTTTCCTTATTTATAGCGAATCGCCGGGTTAATCGCGGCATACAGCATATCCACCAGCAGGTTGATAAGAATAAATTCCAGCGAAAACAGCAACACTTCCGCCTGGATAACTGGGTAGTCGCGCATTTCAACGGAATCCACCAACAGCCGCCCCAGCCCCGGCCAGTTAAACACCTTCTCAACCACTATCGAGCCGCCGAGCAGAAAGCCAAACTGCAGCCCCATCATGGTGACGACGGGGATCAGCGCATTGCGTAAACCGTGCTTCACCACCACCAGCGATTCGCGCACGCCCTTGGCCCGGGCGGTGCGCATATAATCTTCCTGCATCACTTCGACGAAAGAGGCGCGGGTAAAGCGGGCCATTACCGCGGCGACCGCCGCGCCCAGGGTTATGGAAGGTAAAATATAGTGCCGCCAGCTGTCCGCCCCGACGGTGGGCAGCCAGCCCAGTTCGACGGAAAATATCTGCATCAACATCATGCCGAGAGCGAACGCCGGAAAGGAAATGCCGGATACCGCCAGCGTCATGCCTATTCTGTCAGGCCAGCCGTTGCGCCATACGGCGGAGACCACCCCTATCGCCATGCCGAAAATAACCGCCCACGCCATACTGCTGACCGTCAGCCAGAAAGTGGGCATAAAGCGGGCGGCGATTTCTTCGGTTACCGGCCGTTTGGAAACGATCGACGTGCCGAAATCGCCCCGTAATACATTGGTGAAGAAATGCCAGAACTGCTGCGGCAGCGGTTTGTCCAGCCCCAGATCCTGACGCACCATTTCTATCACCACGGCGTCCGCTTCCCGCCCGGCGGCCAAACGCGCCGGATCGCCCGGCAACAGATGAACAAACAGGAACACCAGCACCAACACGATCAATAAGGTGGGAATCAATCCCAGTAACCGTTTAATAAAATAATTCAGCATGGGCAGTTTTCCACATACATGTGACTGGCTCTCCGTTGAGTGGGATGGTTGCTGAAAATGGGGGACGGCCGATGGCGCGCCGTCCCGCTTGCCCTACCGGCGGGCTTACTCCTGCAGATCCGCCTCTTCAAAGCTGAAGGCGGTATCCGGCATCACATAAAACCCGCTCAGCTTCTTGCTGTTGGCGGAAACCAGCTTCTCGGTCGCCAGGAATACCCAGGGCGCGTCGGCCCAGATTTTATCCTGCGCGTCTTTATACAGCTGCTGCTTTTGCGCCCGATCGGTGGTTTTCAGCGCGTTCGCCAGATCGGCATCAACCTGCGGATTGCTGTAAAACGCGGTGTTGAACAGCGCCGGCGGCCAGGACGAGGTGGCGAACAGCGGCGACAGCGCCCAGTCGGCCTCCCCGGTGGAGGCGGACCAGCCGGTATAGAACATCCGCACCCCGGTCTCTTTCACCCCTTTGCCTTCCACCTCGGCGGCGCGCTGACCCGCATCCATGGCGGTGACCTGCACCTTGATGCCCACCTGCGCCAGCTGCTGCTGGGTAAACTGCAGCACTTTCTGCGCGGTGCTGTGGTTATGCGACGACCACAGCGTGGTGGTGAAGCCATCCGGATAACCGGCCTCCTTCAGCAGCTCGCGCGCTTTGGCCGGATCGTAAGGCCAGGGCTGATACTTCACCGCGTAATCAATGCTTGGCGGCAGCGGGCCTTCCGCCGGGGTGGCGTAGCCGGAAAAAGCCACTTTAATCAACGCGTCCTTGTTAATGGCGTAATTAATCGCCTGCCGCACCTTGAGGTTATCAAACGGCTTCTGCGTGACGTTCAGGCTGATATAGCGATGCAGAATAGAGGGAGTGGAAACCAGCGCCAGTTGGTCGTTTTTCTCCAGCACGGCGGCCTGCTCGAACGGGATCGGATACGCGAAGTGCGCCTCGCCGGTTTGCAGCAGCGCCGCACGAGTATTGTTATCCACTACCGGGCGCCAGGTAATGCTGTCCAGTTTCGGCAGCCCCGACTTCCAGTAGCCGGCAAACTTCTCGGCCTTGACGTAATCGGTCTGATTCCAGGTGACGAAACGGTATGGCCCGGTGCCCACCGGATGGAAACCGATCTCTTTGCCATACTGCTGCAGCGCCGCCGGAGAGATAATCACCGCCGCCGGGTGCGCCAGATTATTGATAAAGGCGGAGAACGGCGTTTTCAGCGTAATTTTTACCGTCTGATCGTCAACCACTTCCGTTTTGTCGATCATTTTAAACAGGTTATAACGCTTCAGGCGGTTTTGCGGATTGCTGGCGCGATCCAGATTCACCTTGACCGCCGCGGCGTTGAAATCGGTGCCGTCATGAAACTTGACGCCGGAATGCAGCTTGATGGTATATACCAGGCCGTCCGGGCTGGTTTCATAACTTTGCGCCAGCACATTGATCAGTTTTATATCCTTGTCGAAACCAAACAGCCCCTGATAGAACGACTTGGCGACGGTTTGCGATAACGAGTCGTTGGCGTCGTAAGGATCCAGCGTGGTGAAATTGGAGCCCACGGCGATAACCGCGTCCTTGGCCGCCCAGGCGGGCGCCGTCGCCATCGCCGCGGCGACGCCGGCGGCAAGTAACCAGCTACGCTTTAAAGTGATAACATTCATCGTGTTATGTTCTCCATATGATTCCCTGTCAATAAGCGCCGGCAATCGGATGATGAGCGACAAAATGCCGCTCGCCAACCTGAACCAGCGGCGCGGTGGTAGGTTCATCGCCTATTGCCCGGATCGGGCTCGGTACTTCGTCAACCAGTAAAACCTGTTCGCGGTGGCGGCGCGACGGATCGGCAACGGGCACCGCCGCCATCAGTTTGCGGGTATAGGGGTGCTGCGGATTCTCGAACACCGCGCTGCGCGGACCGATTTCCACAATCTGCCCCATATACATCACCGCCACCCGGTGGCTGATCCGCTCCACTACCGCCATATCATGCGAAATAAACAGAAAGGCGATGCCGAATTCGCGCTGTAGCTCCAGCATCAAATTGACGATTTGCGCCTGGATGGACACATCCAGCGCGGAAACCGCTTCATCGGCAATCACCACCTTCGGATTAAGCGCCAGCGCCCTGGCGATACAGATACGCTGACGCTGCCCGCCGGAAAACTCATGGGGATAACGTCGCGCGTGCTCAGGCTCCAGCCCGACCCGCGCCAGCAGCCAGGCCACCCGTTTCTCCGCCTCCTGACGGTTGCCGATGCCGTGCACCAATAGCGGCTCCATAATGGAAAAGCCGACCGTCAGACGGGGATCCAGCGAGGCGTAGGGATCCTGAAAAATAAACTGAATATCCCGGCGCAAATGCTGCAAGGTCGCGCCGGTCAGCCGATCAATCTGCCGCCCGTTAAAGGCGATCGTCCCGCTCCGGCTCTCCACCAGGCGCAGCAGCGAACGCCCGGTGGTGGACTTGCCGCAGCCCGACTCCCCCACCAGCGCCAGCGTTTCCCCAGGGTAGAGATCGAAACTCACCTTTTCCACCGCATGGACTTCGCGCGTTATCCGGTTCAGGATGCCGCTGCGCAGCGGGAAACGCGTCACCAGATCTTTCACCTGCAAAATCGGCGCCGCGCCGGCCGGAATGGTATTCTGCGGCTCGCCGTCGGCCAGCGGCCGCGCGTCCTGGTTCAGCAACGGAAATTTTAGCGGAAACGGCTGTCCGCGCATCGAGCCCAGCTTCGGCACCGCCGCCAGCAGCGCTTTGGTATAGCGATGGCGCGGCGCGCTGAAGATGTCGGCGGCGGCGCCGGCCTCGACGTTTTCACCGCGATACATCACCAGCACCCGGTCGGCGATCTCGGCCACCACCCCCATATCGTGGGTAATAAAGATCACCGCCATCGCCATTTCCTGCTGTAAGACCCGGATAAGCTGCAGGATCTGCGCCTGAATGGTGACGTCCAGCGCCGTTGTCGGCTCATCGGCAATCAACAGCGACGGCTTGCAGGAAAGCGCCATGGCAATCATCACCCGCTGACGCATGCCGCCGGAGAGTTGATGCGGGTAGCGATCCAGCACATTGCGGGCTTCGGGGATCCTGACCAAATCCAGCATGCGCAACGCTTCGCGGCGCGCGGCCTGGTGATCCATCCCCTGATGCAGACGAATGGACTCGGCGATCTGTTCGCCCACCGGAAACACCGGATTCAGCGAGGTCATCGGCTCCTGAAAAATCATCGCCAGATCGGCGCCGCGCAGCTTACGCATCAGCGGCTGACGGGCGGTTTTCAAATCCAGCACCTGGCCGTTACGCCGGCGAAACAGCATCTCGCCCTGAGAAATCACGCCTCCCGCCTGTTCGACGAGACGCATCAACGCCAGCGAGGTCACCGACTTGCCCGACCCGGACTCGCCGACAATGGCCAGCGTTTCCCCGCGATCCACCGTAAAGGTCAAATCACGCACCGCATCGGTACGCTGGCCTTGCTGCTCGAAATAGACGCCCAGATCGCGTACCGCCAGCACCCGGCCATCCGGCAGAAAAAGCCCCGACTCCGGGGGAAAAGGCGGCGCATGATGCCGTGAGTGTGTCATTAACGGTGAATCTCCATATAAAACGGGATGCTGGAATGTCATGGCGCGGTTACGGCAAAATAGCTGACGCGGTCATATCCCTGTAAACCACATGACAATTTTTGACTATATTTAGCGCAAAACAGGATGTAAAGCGGAAACTGAAAGGCGGCTTTTATAAAAACGCTGGCAGAACATTATGTTAACGAGCATAACCGCCCCCCTCGTCCGGACGTTTTCCCGACCGCGTTTTTTACCCGCCGCGGCCTGAACTTGACCTGCCCGCGTTCTCCCCCGCCGTAATCTCTGACATAATATTGGCATACGATAAGCGTTTTTGCCTACGGCATAGGCAATCATGGAGTACGGATGAAAAGCGCAAGCACAGATTTATTGACGCTCGAACAGGCTCGGGAACGCATGCTTTCCCGTATAGATGCCATAGCGGAAACGGAAACCGTTTCGCTGTATGACGCGGCGGGGCGGATTACCGCCGGCGCCATCGCCTCCCCGATAGACGTTCCGCCGTTCGCCAATTCCGCAATGGATGGCTACGCCGTCCGCCGCGCGGATTTATCATCCGCCGCGCCGCTCCCGGTGGCCGGCAAAGCCTTTGCCGGCGCGCCTTTTACCGGCGCATGGCCGGCCGGAAGCTGCATCCGCATTATGACCGGCGCCCCCCTCCCCGCCGGCGCCGATGCCGTCGTCATGCAGGAGCACGCCGAGGTGGGCGACGCGGGCGTGCGCTTCACCCAGGCGGTGAAAGCGGGACAGAATATTCGCCTGGCGGGAGAAGATATCCGCGCCGGCGCCGACGTGCTGCCGGCCGGCGTCAAGCTGGGCGTGGCGCAGTTGCCCCTGCTGGCGTCATTGGGGATTGTCCAGGTGGCGGTGGTCCGCCGCCTGAAAGTCGCCATTTTTTCAACCGGCGATGAGCTTCAGCCCGTCGGCCAGCCGCTGCAGGACGGCCAGATTTACGATACCAACCGCTTTGCGGTACGCCTGATGCTGGAACAGTTTGGCTGCGAGGTCCACGATTTGGGGATCGTCCGCGACGACCCGACCGCGCTGCGCGACGCCTTCCACCGGGCGGACATCGACGCCGACCTGGCGATCAGCAGCGGCGGCGTTTCCGTCGGCGAGGCGGATTACACCAAACAGATGCTGGAGGAACTGGGCGATATCCATTTCTGGAAGCTGGCCATCAAGCCCGGTAAGCCCTTCGCCTTCGGGAGACTGCGACATGCCTGGTTCTGCGGCCTGCCGGGCAACCCGGTTTCCGCCGCCTTGACCTTTTATCAACTGGTTCAGCCGCTGTTGGCCCGGCTGTCGGGGTATACCCAGTGGCGCCTGCCGACCCGGATACGGGTGAAAACCACCAGCGCGCTGAAAAAAACGGTGGGGCGGACCGATTTTCAGCGCGGCATTTTCAGCCGTAACCCGCAGGGCGAGCTGGAAGTCGCCACCACCGGCCATCAGGGGTCGCACGTCTTCAGCTCCTTTAGCCTCGCCAACTGCTTTATCGTGCTGGAGGCGGAACGGGGCCATGTCGCCGCCGGCGAATGGGTGGAGATCGAACCTTTTAACGCGCTGTTGGGAAATTGATCATGCTGCCGGAACTCAGTCGCCAGGAGGAGCTGCGTTATAATCGCCAGATTATGCTGCGCGGCTTCGATTTTGACGGGCAGGAAAAATTGAAAGCCGCGCGTCTGCTGGTTGTCGGACTCGGCGGACTGGGCTGCGCCGCCGCGCAATATCTGGCGGCGGCGGGCATCGGGCATCTGACGCTGCTGGACTTCGACCAGGTGTCGCTCTCCAATCTTCAGCGTCAGGTATTGCACCGCGACGACCGTATCGGCATGCCCAAGGTCGACTCGGCGCGCATCGCCCTGGCGGAAATCAATCCGCATCTGTCGCTCGATACCGTCAACGCCAACCTGGATGATGCGGCGTTAAGCGCGCTGGCGGAAAAACACCAGGCGATTGTCGATTGCACCGACAACGTCGCCATCCGCGATCGTCTTAACCGTATTGGCTTTCAGCTGAAAAAACCGCTGATTTCCGGCGCCGCCATTCGCATGGAAGGACAAATCAGCGTATTTACCTACCGCCCGGATGAGCCCTGCTATCGCTGCCTCAGCCGGCTGTTTGGCGAAAACGCGCTGACCTGCGCGGAAGCGGGCGTGATGTCCCCGCTGGTCGGCGCCATCGGCAGTTTGCAGGCGCTGGAGGCCATCAAGCTGCTGACGGGATACGGCCAGGTCATCAGCGGCCGGCTGTTGATTTTCGATGCCATGACGATGCAATTCCGCGAAATAAAGCTGCCGAAGCATCCCGCCTGCCCGGTCTGCAACGGCGGATAAATATCCCCGCCGACGCGCGGTCGGCGCCCGCGCCGTTTATGATAAATTTACCCATCAATAGTAAATATTAATATACAAATCAACACACTATTGTATTGAATGCGCCATATATCAGTGCCACAGTACTGAACCGGGCAATCATGTAAAGAGAAACAGACTATGAGCAACGCTTTTCTGCAGTCCATCAAGAACCGCCGTTCCATCTACGCCATTGGCAATACCTTGCCGATAGCGGAAGATCGGGTGGTATCACTGATTACCGAGACCGTCAGGCATACCCCCTCCTCCTTTAATTCGCAAAGCTCCCGCGTGGTGATTCTGTTTGGCGAACAACACCAGAAACTCTGGGACATCGTTGAACGACAGTTGCAAAAAATCGTGCCTGAAGCGGCTTTCGCGTCCACGGCCAAAAAGATCGCCTCTTTTGCCGCCGGCGCCGGAACGGTGCTGCTGTTTGAAGACACCAGGGTGATTGAGGAATTACAGCAGAAATTCGCCCTGTACGCGGAGAATTTCCCGGTCTGGTCGGAACACTCGACGGCGATTACCCAGTTTGCCGTGTGGTCCGCGCTGGCGCAGGAAAACATCGGCGCCTCATTGCAACACTACAATCCGCTGATTGATGATGATGTGAAAAAACAGTGGCAGCTGCCGGAGAGCTGGAAGTTGCGCGCCCAGCTGCCGTTTGGTTCGATTGAACAGCCCGCGGGTGAAAAAAGTTACATCCCGGATGAAGAACGCTTTCGTATTTTTAAATAGCGGCAACCTTATTAATCTGCGATATTCAGGCCGACCCGGCGGCCGACCTGAATATCTCACCGCCTTGATTGATCCATTATTCGCCGTCAGGCCAGTTTATTAACTTTATTAAAGGGCGCGGCGCAGGTCGGCGCCGCTTCGCTAATAACCTGCTTAATATCGGACGTTCCCGTCCAAACCGACAGAATGGTTGTGGTGGTCCACCACAGATCCGACTGCGCCTTCGCCACAATTTTCGGCGTATCGGCTTTTAAACACGACAATACCTGCCGAGCCGTTTCTTGCGACATATTCGCGGATTCCGCATAGCGGTTTAATTCGCTTTCAATAGGTTCAAACAGAAAGAAAGCCAGTATGGCGGAAATAATTGTTTGCATCGTCATCACTTATATAAGTTTAATTAGCCGCCGCTTTTTGCGGTGAAAATACGCGAATGGCGCGCGCTCTAAGGGTAAATATCGCCGGCGTTTTACCAATCAGTTCGCCGTCGGCGTTAATATCATGCGGTTTTGCGGTATGCAACGTTAAACGGGTCGCGGAAAAAGCCCGTACTTTTCGCCAGCGGCCGTGGGTTCCCCGGCGCAGAAAGGGCGCCAGCGCGATGATTTCCCACCAGTGGGAAACCTCCAGACTATAGACGTCAAGCCGGCCGTCGTCCGGGGCCGCCGTCTGTTCCACCGTCATGCCGCCGCCGTAAAATCGGCCGTTGCCCACGGAAACCTGCACGGTTCTAACCCGCTCGCTGACGCCATCGTGTTCAATTTCGGCCCTGAACGGCCGACTTTGTTTGAGTAATTTAAACGCGGCCAGCGCATATCCCAGCGTTCCCCAGCGCTTTTTAGACTCGGCGGACAGTCCGCGCGCCAGCGCCGACGAAAAACCGATGCTGGAGACATTAAAAAACAGATGACCGTTAACCTCCCCCAGATCGATGGTTCTTAAATATCCGTCGGCAATAATCTGTACCGCCTGTTTTAAATCCCTGGGAATATCCAGGGTGCGGGCAAAATCATTTGCCGTGCCTAACGGCAACACTCCCAGCGGCAGTCCGGTATCAACCAGCGCCTGAGCCGCGGCGTTGAGCGTGCCGTCGCCGCCGCCGATAATAACAAAGTCCACATCATTGGCATGGGCACGAATAATATCGCCGCTGGTGCCTGAATCCTGCGCGTCGGGTTCAATCACCGCGATGCCATGCGCCTGTAATAATTGGTTCACATACGACGTTGATGAATCACCATTTCTCGCTTTTTGATTAATAAATAAAAGTGCTGTTGGGCGACCCTGCTTATTTTTTCGTTGTTCTATTATCATTACCAACCTGACTTAATTACCGTTTTTACCGCTAATTGATAACATCATTTCAGCGGCATTCACAAGTTACATTTAACAACACCACAATAAAATACCAATCATTACATTTCCTCCCGGCGAGGCGGCTTTTTTATTGATGTTTCCCGGTATGCCTGCTTAACTTCCATAAGTAAATTTACCGGCGGTCATGAGGGGCAACGATGATTTTCCGTCTGCCTCTGGTTAGTCGATTACAGGGGGGAACGCTGCGTTGCTGACAGGATCGATGACAAATTCACTCTGGCTGAATAAACCACGGGCAATTGTGTTATTTGCCATCATGCTACTCACCGCGTTTCTGATTATTAGCTGGACCAGCTATGAGGTGGCAAAAAAATCCCTGGAGGCGGACATCAAAGAAAACACCCTGCCCCTGACCAGCGATAACGTCTACTCCGAAATCCAGCAAGACCTGCTGAAACCCATCTTTATCTCATCGCTGATGGCTCACGATACCTTTGTGCGCGACTGGGTGCTCAATAATGAAAACGACCCGCAGGCGATGATTCGCTATCTGAAAGAGATCGACCGTCGCTTCGACACCTTATTTTCCTTTTTTGCCTCCGAGAAAACCAGGCGTTTCTACGACCCCCTGCGCATTCAGCGAATTATCTCGCCGCAATCCCCCGAGGATCAGTGGTATTTTCAGGCCAAAACCCTGTCGGACGACACGCCCTACTTCATCGATATCCGCGTCGATCCTGAAAACCGCTCGCATATGGACATCTTTATTAACCACAAGGTTATGGATTATGAAGGCAATTTCATCGGCGTTACCGGCATCGGCATTCCCGTCGAGCGGGTAAAACAGCTTATCGAAAAATACCAGCAGCGCTATAACCGGACGATCTATTTTGTCGATAAAACCGGTAACGTAACCTTGCATGGCAAAGGCTACGACCGACCGTTGAAGATCCAGCAACAGCCGGGGCTGTCGGCGTTTACCACCGCCATTCTCACGGTGCCCGGCGGCGCTTATGAATACCAGTCACAGGGCAACAAAATATTTCTTAATACCCGACTGCTGCCCGAGTTTGACTGGTACTTGATGGTAGAGCAAAACAGCCACCCCGGTGAGAGACGGCTTTTCGCCACGCTGATGAAAAATCTTAGCGTCAGCGTCGTGGTCAGCATCCTGTTTTTATTCCTGCTGTGGGTGACCATTGGCGGCTATCAGCGCCGTTTGGAGCAAATGGCGACCACGGATAAGCTGACCGGCCTGATGAACCGCCAGGCTTTCGATTATTTCTTTAAACGCCTGTACGCCAGACAGTCGGCTCAACATCAGCCCTTATCCGTCCTGCTGATTGATCTTGATAATTTCAAACTGATCAACGATCGCTACGGGCACGGCGTGGGTGATTTGGTATTGCAAAAAATAGCCCGACTGCTTCAGCAGTCAATACGCCATAGCGATCGGGCATGCCGCTGGGGGGGCGAAGAATTCGTGGTGCTGCTGGATAACTGCAATATCGACAACGCACTGCAACGCGCGGAAACGCTGCGCCACGAGGTTGAAATAACGGCGGTGCCGTATCGCGATGAGACCATTCACATCACTATCAGCTGCGGCGTAGCGCAATGCCGGCAGGATGAAACGCTGGATATGCTGATCAACCGGGCGGATATCGCGTTGTATCAGGCCAAGCAGCAAGGACGTAACCGGGTGGTCAAATCCGGTAATGCCGCCAGCGGATCGCCATCCTTATGACTGCATCAGCGTCAGCAACGTCGTCATGATGGTAATGCTGATGATGACCGATAAAGAGTTGGCAAAGCTGGAGACGGACGCGTACATCACGCTGAATCTCGAGGTAAATAATGGCGCCAGCGACGATACCGGCGAAAACACCGCTACCGCAAGCACCTGACGGATTTCCAGCGGCAGCGGCGTATAGAAATAAAAGGTAACGGCAAACAGGGTGGCGACGCTATAGCGCAGCAACAGCACCTTGGCGACATTCGCCAGCGCCGCCCGGTTAATATTGATTTCCAGCATCATGCCGATAATCAACATGGCAAGAAACGGGTTGGCATTGCCAATGGTCGAGGTAATCAAGGTAATCTGGCTGGGAAGGTACAGATCAAACAGCGCGGCGATCAACAGCAGCATATAGACATCAAAGGGGATGGAGGAAAATAGCCGCTTAAAGGTTTTTTTCAGGCCGGCGCTGCGCCCCGTCGCATGGGATGCCGCAACGTAGCTGCCGCCGGTACAGATAACGGAATTCCCGGCATCAAACAGGCAGGTGGCGACGATGCCCACCGGTCCGAGAAAACTCTGGACATAGGGCAAGGTAAAACAGCCGATGTTGTAGCCCGGCGAATTGATCATATAAAAGGCTTTCTTCTCATCCGGGCCTTTGCGGGCGATCCAGTACCCCGCGCTCATCAGTAAAAGATTACACCCCAGCCCGAGCGCCACCAGAATCAGCAATGAATGATCGACCTTAAAGCTGGCAAACCCGGTGATCACCGCCGCCGGCAAGGTAATATTCATCATGATTTTCGACAGCGCCAGGCTGTCGGAACGTTGCAATACGCCACGCTGTTTCAGCCAGTATCCGATAATAATAACAAAAACAAACGAGAAGGCTTTTATCAGCACATCAACCATGGTGATTCCCCGAACGCGACAAAGCTCGCTGCTGCATCCGCATTTTTAATTAATAGAATGGCAAGGCGCGGATACCTGTACAAACTGCACGTTTATCTTGTTTTAACGCACAAAACGCCGCCCGCCACCAGCGATAAAGGCCGAAATCGATGATGAAACAGACTGTTTTAAGGCGTTGGCGAACGGATATGCGGTAGCAGCAATATGTGAGCAGAATAACATTTGTGGCTGCATACTGAACAGCATCATAGGGGAATCTTTGGCGGGAATACGGCAAAAAACGGACGACGCCAATGACGTCGTCCGTTTGAGATAATGCATCACCTTATGTTGTTTCTTATGCAACCCGCGCGGTAACCGGCTTCGGCGCGGCGCTTACTTAAATACCGTCAGTTTTCGTCTGCACCCAGAAGGCGTGAATCAACCCTGGGAAATATCCCAGCAATGTCAGAATGATATTCAGCACAAACGCCCAGCCGAAGCCTTTCCCCAACAACACGCCTAACGGCGGCAGAATAATAGTAAACACGATGCGCCAAAAACCCATATCAGCCTCCATAATCTGATGATTGACTTTGAAATTAGTACATTGGGCGCAATCTGACAAATTTACTGGCGATAAATGCTTGAATTTACTCCCGGCTGCGGCGCCGATTGATGCAATTGGCGCAATCGCTTGGCCCTCCGTCGCAGGATTGACGTAGTATCCCGCACCGTGCGGCACGCGTTGTAACGCTCTCGTACAAACGGGCTTTAACAAATAGTGGTTAAATATCAACACATCACATGGATTGCAGTAAATGAAAAAAGCAAAATTACTTCTTTTGGCGCTGGCTGTTTTATCCGTATCCATGGCCGGATACGGTGCATCGTCAACGGCAACAGAAAGCGCCGAGGCGCGAATACCGGCAATCAAGCTAATCAATACGCCGGACAACCACTCGGCCTTTTTAACCGGCAGCATTCCGGCTTTGGAAAAGATCCCGGCGCAAAAATTCTGGATCAGCAACTCCACGGAGGATTGGGAGAAAAACGTTCATCCCGCGCCGAGAAAACAGTATGTCATCACGCTGAAAGGCACGCTGAAATTTAAAGTCAGCGACGGCGCCACATTTATCATAGCCCCTGGAACCGTGCTTCTTGCCGAAGATCTCCAGGGAGAAGGACACAGCTGGGAAATCATTGACGGCAGCGAATGGGTACGAGCATACGTCCCTATCATCGATGACAACGATTACTTTATAGTCGATAAGTAGCCACGTATGCGCGGCAAGCCCCGATCAACGGGCTTGCTGATTATAATATCATTGCCTGATATTCTGCCAAAATGCGCGCCACGGCGCGGTTTCCAGTGTTACGCAGCCGGCAATTGCGGCGTATTTGCAACGGGGATGACAGTAACAGAAAGGAAACCAATTGTTTAAAATGCAAAAAGCAGACGCCGCTAGACGTCTGCTTCTTTAAATTGGCTCCCCCGACTGGACTCGAACCAGTGACATACGGATTAACAGTCCGCCGTTCTACCGACTGAACTACGGGGGAATCGTGTGAACGGGGCGCATCATATCCGGCGTCTGCGGTGCTGTCAACGGCAAAATCGGCGTTGTCGTCCGACTGTTTAGACCCTGTACAATTCTTTATTTATCGCCGGTTAATAAATCACGGGCGCCTGGTAGTTGGTGCTGTTTTGCCATGCTTTGAGGCGGCTCAGCGGATCCTGACGGTAGAAACCGGCAAAACATTGGTATAACGCCGGGAATCGTTCAGCCAGTAATTCCGGTGCGCTGAAGAAATATTCGGAAAGCACCGCAAAGCATTCGGCGGGGTCTTGGGCGGCATAGGGATCCATGCTGGCCGCGGCTTCGCCCACCAAATCAATTTCTTCCTGCAACGCTTCCATCGCGGCATGTAAATGCTGTTCCCATTGGGCGATATCGCGCAGCGCGATAGGTGGAACGCCGGTGGCGATACCGCCGCTGCGTATATCCAGCTTGTGCGCCACTTCATGAATAACCAGATTAAACCCGGACAGGTCGAATGAATCCTGTATTTCCTGCCAGTTCAGGACAATCGGCCCTTGATCCCAGCTCTGCCCCGACTGGACAATCTGGCCGGTATGCACCAGGCCGATATCGTCTTGCCATTCGTCATCGACAATAAAGGGACCGGGGTAAATCAGCACTTCGTGGAAGCCGTTCAGGCAATCAAGGCCCAGTTCCAGCACCGGCAAAGCAAATAATAGTGCGATGCGCTGCTGCATGATTTCCGTGAACGCCAGTTCCTGTAAGGGAATAAGGCGTTTTTGCCTCAGCAGCTGGCCGGCAATATTAATCAGCCGCTGCCGCTCCTCATCGTTCAAAGGCGCCAGTAGCGGGATAGAGATTGCAGGCAACCAGAGGTCGAGCGGTTCCGCCTGAAGTTCATTTGTTTTCCACGGCCACTTAATCATGCTGTTGCTCGCTAAATCATCACTTGAGTTTAAAGACAAGAGCTAGTGCTGTTAAAATGCCGCAAAAGCGGGCATTATAGCAACCGCTTAAATGGAGAGATGCCGGAGCGGCTGAACGGGACGGTCTCGAAAACCGTTGAGGGAGCAATCCCTCCGAGGGTTCAAATCCCTCTCTCTCCGCCACTATTCAAACAGTTAGCCCATTGTACGTCTACGACATCCATCACACTTGATATCAAGGTCGTTGTCGGTTAAAAAATAAAAATCAACAACTGTTCAGTCCCATTAAGACATTTGCGGTCATGGGTTAGGTTGCGCTTTAAGTTGCAGATAGGGTACGTCGAAGCCAGCCCAATTATAGCTACGGAAAATTTCATCTGGATCTGGACAACTATGCCCAGACAATCGATCTCGGCCGCGGGATAGTGACAAACGTATATCAGGGCTGAATATGTATAGCCTCTAATATATCTTTAACATGATTTTTTGCCCGCCTAAGCAGTAAAGGTTTTTCGTTTTCGTAATATTTAGTATTAATCAATCGTTCTTTAATCTCCCTGTATGATTTTAAATGCGCGCGGAATTCCTCCTTTTCACTCTGATCCAAACATTTGATAACGTTTTTAATAACGCTGAATGGAACTTTGGCGGTCAAATTAAGCGTTCCCGCCTCAAGCTCCCTACGCCTTGCTTCAAAAAATAACACCAAAGGCTCAACTACCTTATTTCTTTCTCTCTTCTGTTTATTTTTTCTGTATATCAGAAAAAAAACATACGACATGGCCACTAGAAAACTAATTATATATATGTACAATGCCAGCCCTCAATTATTATATTTATAAGTATATTAACTTTACCAGAGTTGATTCTGTAGATCCAGACGGGTTTTACCCTTATCCGATAGCGTTTCTTGACCCCAATTCGGCTCTATTCAAAATCGGAGGCCTTATAATAGTCGTATAATATGGTGCTACTGTTGCTTTCACCCTTTATGCAACGGGCAGGAAATTATAACAAGCCATTGTTTATTATGTATTTTTTAAAATACACTCCGTCTTGGGTGATGCGATAATAAAGAGTAAATCAGCAATATATGATGCTATTTTGTTATATTTTTGCCATTGCAAAAAATTCAGAGCCGGGACGTCCGAGATCAGTTTTTTTGACTCCCGTCACAAATCTGTATTGGGAGCAATTCATACCGCGAATGGCTAAGGATATTAATCTTCTAATAGAAGAAAAGCATTTTTATATTAAAACTAAAGAAAACCATTATTTCAAACAAGCCGATCCAGAAGCGACCAGCCGTTGCCCCAGCTTGGGTACAGCCCGGCGGGAATATGCCTTATGACGACTTTTTCCGCGCCGTGCCATCGCGCACAGCGGCTGAATGCCCCGGTGAGATCCTTAATGCGCCGCGCGGTGAGTTTTACTCCCTCTTCCAGATGCAGCGTTTTAATTTCAAACGCCTTCTCTTGGCGATGGATTTTGGCATCAACCCGCCCTATCAGCTCACCGCGGTTTAATATCGGCAGGGTAAAATAACCGTACCGCCGCAGGGCTTGCGGCGTATAGCACTCCAGTCGATAGTCAAAACCAAACAGCGTCAGCGCGCGTTTTCTGTCCCATACCACCGGGTCAAAAGGTGAAAGCAGCGTGGTTAGCGTGGCGCTTATCCGCCCCTGTAGCGCCTGATGCAGCAATTCGTACTGTGAGCGGTGGACATAATATTGCCCTTCCAGCCCGTCGACGTTCACCGCCGTAATCTCCCCGCTGTTGAGCAAGCGGGAAATAACCTCGCCGGTTTTAATACGCTTTAACCGGTAGTAATCGGCCAACCATTCGGCTTTGAAAAGACCGAGGCACTCGGCGGAACGGCGCAACATCTCGATTTCGGCTTGGTCCTGGGGCAAGGCCTGCGTGG
Source organism: Brenneria corticis (assembly GCF_003115855.1). Lineage (GTDB taxonomy): Bacteria > Pseudomonadota > Gammaproteobacteria > Enterobacterales > Enterobacteriaceae > Brenneria > Brenneria corticis. The sequence goes on along the minus strand of NZ_KZ819078.1, from coordinate 210,739 downwards.
CGTCGTCCCAGCCGGGCAATACGCGTTCGGCAAGATCATAAACGCGATGAAAATTGCGCCGTTCCGCCACCATCAACTTTCCGGCGGTAAACAGCGTTTCAAGGTGTCTTTTATGCGGTTTCCAGTCCCACCAGCCGCTGGACGTGGGTCTATCCGTACTGAAATCGGCCGAGCGCACCGGTCCGTTTTCAGCGATATGGCTCAGAAGCGCGGTGATGTCCTGCCGATGGGTTTCAAGCCATTCCTGTGAATATTTCCACCCCATTTTTTCAGGCCGCAGCATACGGTGGCGCAATAACGGGTAGTCTTCGATGGGAATAAAACAGGCTTCATGCGCCCAGTACTCAAACAGTTTGCCTTCGGCCAGCATCTCTTCCAGCCATGGCGTCGGATAATGTCCGAGGCGGCTAAAGAGCACCAGATAAGGGCTGCGCGCCACGACGCTGATGGTGTCGATTTGCAGCAATGCCATATTTCTGATGGCGGCGAGGAGATCGTCCCGCACGGGTTTACGCTTTAAGGGATGCTGCAGACGTTGTGCGGCGAGGTGCAGGTTACGCGCGGCGGAGAGAGATATAACCGGTTGAGACATATCGGTATCCGTTGATGATAATGCGGCTACGGATATCAATAACATATTTTGCCCGGAGCGCCAATTTACGCGCTGAAGTCAGGGAGGCAACGATGAGGCCCCGTGGCGCTGAAAACGGCCGGAGGCGGTAAGATGCCGCGGAAGTTATCACGCTTGATTATCACCGTCGGCAAGGCGCCGACGGTGATTTTTATTAAAACCTGGTCCAGTTCCCTTCGGCTGAGGCCGCTGATTTGCCGCCGGCCGCCGCTTTATGCTCCAGAGCGACAGACGCCGTAGCGGCGGAGGCTGGCTTGCCGGCCGCAGACGCCCCCTGCTGTTCGCCCGTCAGCCGAAATACGCTGACCCCCTGCTCCAGTTGCTCGGCCTGCTGCTGCAGCGACTGGGTGGCCGCCGACGCCTCGTTCACCAGCGCCGCATTTTGCAGCGTGGTCTGCTCCATCTGGGTCACCGCCACATTCACCTGGTCAATCCCCAGTGATTGTTCCTGACTGGCGGCGCTGATTTCACTCACCAAATCGCTGACTTTGCGCACGCCGCCGACAATCTCCAGTATCGACGATCCGGCCTGTTCCACCAGCCGGTTGCCCGTTTCCACGGTCTGCACCGAATGGTCGATCAGTTCCTTGATTTCCTTGGCCGCCGACGCGCTGCGCTGGGCCAGGCTGCGCACTTCGCTGGCCACCACGGCGAAGCCCCTCCCCTGCTCGCCGGCGCGGGCGGCTTCCACCGCCGCGTTGAGCGCCAGGATATTGGTCTGGAAAGCGATGCTGTCGATCACCCCGATAATGTCCACAATCTTCTTGGATGAGGTGTTGATCGCCCCCATGGTCTGCACCACTTCGTTCACCAACTGCCCGCCCGACTGGGCCTGTCCGGCGGTGGACTGCGCCATCTGGTTGGCCTGTTTGGCGTTGTCGGCGTTCTGGCGCACGGTGGACGCCAACTGCTCGATGGCGGCCGCCGTCTCCTGCAGCGCGCTGGACTGCTCTTCGGTACGGCTGGAAAGGTCGAGGTTGCCCGCGGAGATTTGCGAAGACGCCCCGGCGATGGATTCCGCCCCCTGGCGCACCTCGCCGACGATGGTGCGCAGCCGGACGGTCATATTGCGCAGGGCATGAAGCAGCAGCGCGGTCTCATCCCGGCCTTCCGGACGCACATCCTGGGTGAGATCGCCGTCGGCCACCGCATTGGTGATCCGCACCGCGTGTTCCAGCGGCCGCACGATGCTGCGGGTGAGCACCCAGGCCAGCAGCGAACCGGCAATCGCGATCAGCAGGCCGATAATACCCAGAAAGAGATAGCCGTTGCCGGCTCCTCGGGAAATATCCTGCCCCAGTTGGTCGATGCTGGCGCGCTGAAAGTCGCGCAGGGCCTGCAGCGTATCCATATAGTTACGCGCCGCCGGCCGGAAATCCTGCTCGAAAATCGCTAAAGCCTGTTCAAGCTGGCCGCTCGACTTCACCGTGATGATAAGATCGCGCGCCTTGATATAGCTCTGACGAACCTCGTTCAGCTTATCGAATAACGCTTTTTCCTGCGGCCCGGCGAGCCGCCCGGCAAATTCGGCCTGCCGTTCGCTGGACCCCTTGCTGGCAATGGCGTTTTCCGCCGCGAACAGTTCGGATAACGCATCGTCGCTGCTGCGGGCAATGGCGGTGGTGCGCTGTACGCTGGCGCTGATAACGCCATACCAGTCCGTCACCAGCCGCTCCTTCTGCAACGGCTCTTGCATCATCTGCCGGGTGCGTTGATCAATCTGTTGCAGCTGATAGATACCGCAAGCCAGCATCACCAGGGAAAAGACGATAAGCACGCCAAATCCCACCGCCAGCCGAATACCGATTCTATAGTTCTTCACTTTCTCACTTCCCTCGTGTGGATAAGGATAAGGCTTGCCCGATGCAAACCTTTGCGTTAATGCCGCGCGTATTGATTGCATCCGTTTAACATCAGTCACATCCCGGCGTGTTACGGGAGGTTGCCGCAGCGCTTGAGGTGCGTGGAAAATGATGTTTGCCAATCTTGTGAAACCGCGTCGAACGAGCGGTTATGAAATCTTGCCACCAGAGACCTCGCACTTCGGGTGAGCACGTGCGCGTTATGACTGAAAATATTTCTAACGCCTGTTACTTATCGGCTGACGGCGAAGGAAGTTTACGTTTATGATCGACAAAAACGATCAAAAACATTATTTTAATAGGTTTTGTAAATTAAATAGGTAGTTTTGATCGTTGAATTCTATTTTGATCCGGTGGTGTATTGCGGTTTCCAGCGCCGCAGTCCGGCGCGTGCTATGCCTGCACGCGCCGCGGCCTGCCCCGCGCTTATGCCCGCGCCCGGGATTTAACGCTCTCCAGCATCACGGCGACGATAATGATCACCCCTTTTACCACCTGCTGGTTATAGCCGGAAATATTCATTAAATTCATCAGGTTGGAAATAATGCTCAGGATCAGCACGCCAATAATGGTATTAACCACCGTGCCGCGTCCTCCCGCCAGGCTGGCGCCACCCACCACCACCGCGGCGATCACGTCCAGCTCAAAACCGATGGACATCACCGGCGACCCCACGCCGGTGCGGGTGGAGGCCAGCACGCCGGCCAGGCCGCACGCCAGTCCGCTCAGGGCATAGACGGCGAATTTGAACCAATCCACCCTGACGCCGGCAAAGCGGGTGGCGGTTTCATTGGAGCCGATGGACACCACCAGACGGCCAAACACCGTGTAGCGATACACAAAGTGCGCCAGCAGCGCAAAGGCGATAAACACATAGACCGGCAGCGGCAATCCCAACAGGTAGCCGGTGCCGAAATTCACATAGGACACATCATCAATAAAAACCGGCTGCCCCTTGGCGGCGATCAGCGCCACGCCGCGGGCGATGGTCATCATGGCCAGCGTGGCGATAAACGGGGCGATATTGAAAAACGTCACCAGGCTCCCGGCGGCGGCCCCCACCAGCGTGGCGATGCCGGCGCCGGCGATAATCGCCGGCATCACCCCGATTTCCGGGATCAGCAGCGCCACCGCCACCGAGACCAGCGCCATAATCGACCCCACGGAGAGGTCGATGCCGCCGGTCAGGATCACGAACAGCATGCCGATGGCCGCCAGCCCGAGCGGCACGCTCTGCCTTAAGACATTGGTAATATTCTCCGGCGTGTAAAAACGGTCGGATAAAAAATTGGCCACGATCAACATGACGAAAAACACCAGCAGCGTCGAGTTGTTGGCAAAAAAATGCAGCGTCTTGCTCCGCAACGCGAAACCGGTGTTTTTGGTAGAGTCTTTTACCGTTTCCATAATCTTTCCTCAGCTACGCTAAAGCACGTTTGGGTATGGCGAAGCGCATAATGTTCTCTTCGGTGATCTGCTCGCCGTGCAGTTCGGCGGTGATGGTTCCTTCGCTCATCACGTACACCCGATGAGCCAGGGAGATGACCTCGATCATTTCCGAAGAAATCACAATAATGGCGTAGCCCTTTTCGGCTAATTCATGAATCACGTTATAAATTTCCACCTTGGCGCCGACATCCACGCCGCGGGTAGGTTCGTCGAGGATCAGCAGATCGCATTCGGTGGCCAGCCATTTGGCGATCACCACCTTTTGCTGATTTCCGCCGCTGAGGCTGGAGATAGGATCTTCCACCGAACCCAATTTAATCGACAGCCGCTGACGCGACTGTTCGCTCACCTCCCGCTCGCGGCGGTAATTTAAAATGCCGAAGCGGTAACAAACGCGTTTTAAATTCGATAACGTCATATTCTCCCGGATGGGCCGGGATAGAATGGCGCCCTGCTCTTTACGACTCTCCGGCACCAGGCCGATACCCTGGCGCATGGCGTCGGCGGGATGGCGCACGGCGATCTCCCTGCCGTTTTTCACAATCCGCCCGGCGGTCATACGGTCCAGGCCGAACAGACAGCGGGAAATTTCCGTGCGCCCGGAGCCCACCAGCCCCGCCAGGCCGACGATTTCGCCTTTTCTGGCGCTGAGATTGATATCTTTCAGCAGCGACTTGGTGGACATGCCGTAGACCTCAAGCACGGTTTCTTGCCGGGGAACGTTTTTCGGCGGATAAAGGTTTTCGAATTTACGCCCCACCATGCTGGAAATAATGTCATCTTCGGTGCAGGTGGCGGGGTCCAGGTCGGTCACCGTTTCGCCGTCCTTGATCACCGTAATCGCGTCGGCGATGGCGAATATCTCCTCCAGACGGTGGGAGATATACAGAATGGTCACCCCCTGGCCTTGCAACAGCTTCAACTGGCCGAACAGGATATCGATCTCACGGCGCGACAGAACCGCAGAGGGTTCGTCCAGAATCAAAATTTTTACGTCCCTGGCCAGCGACTTGGCGATTTCCACCATTTGCTGATAGGCGACGCTCAGGGAGCCGAGCCGAGCCGTGGGAGGAATATGAAAGCCCAGGTTGGATAATACCCGGGCGGCCTTCTGATTCATTTTTTTCCAGTTGACCAACCGGCCGCCGAAGCCGAGATCGCCCAAGAAAATATTCTCCGCCACGGTGAGGTCCGGGGCCAGCGCCAGCTCCTGGTAGATAATGCCGATATGGTTTTCCCGGCTCTGCTTCGGCGACGTGAAGTGGACCTCTTCGCCATTGATATGGATGGTTCCGCCGTCCTTGACATAGATGCCGGACAGAATCTTCATCAGGGTGGATTTACCGGCGCCGTTTTCTCCCACAATGGCGTGGATACTGCCCTTCTTCACTTTCAAATCAATGTTTTTCAGCGCATGGACGCCGCCAAAACTTTTTTTAACCTGCTCGATAACCACCGCATACTGGTCCATGAAATACCTCATTTTCAGCCCCCCTGGTTCGCCAGGGGGGAAGCGACTTAGAAAAGCGATTCAGGATCGTAGACTTTCTTCACGTTATCTTTGGTGATCAGTACGGTGGGGGTATAGACGTAATCCGGGAAATCCTTATTGCCCGCCTGGTATTTAGCGATAATATCCAGCACGGTGGCCGTCAGGGTATTGGGGTTATTGGCGGCCGTCGCCTGCAGGTCGCCGCGCTCCACCGCTTCCAGCCCTCTTTTATAGCCGTCGTGGGCGTAGACTTTTACCTCCTGCAGCTTATTGGCGCCTTTTAACGACAGTATCGCCCCCAGCGCCATATCATCCATTTCGCTGTAGACGCAGTTAATCTTGCTGCCGTGGGCGACGACGATATCCTCCATGGCTTTCAGGCCGCCCTGCTGATCCCAGTTGCCCCAGCCCTGGCTGACGATGGTCAGGTTGGTCTGGTTATATTTGCGCAACTGGGCTTCCATCACCCCGCGGATAAAGTTGGAGCGCCGGGCTTCGCCCACCAGATTCCCCTGGTTGCCGCTGATCAGCACGCAGTTCATCGGTTTGTTGCCGAATTGCTCCACCGCATATTCGCCGATGGCGATATTGTTTCTGGCGTTGTTGGCCTGCACGCGGGTAATCACCGGCGCATCCAGGGAAATATCGCTATCGAGAATAACGGTGGGAATGCCCGCGCGTTTGGCGATTTGGGTAATGCGCAGGCCCGCTTCGGGATCCTGCGGATTCAGCACCAGATAATTAATCCCCTGGGAGATCATATCTTCAACGTCCGAAATCTGCTTGGTCAGATCCCCGCGCGCATCGGTGGTAATCAGATCGTAGCCGCGCTCTTTGGCATGGATCTTCATATATTCGGTCAGCCCGTTGAAAAAGGCGCCGTTAAGGGTGCGGTTGGCAAAACCCACTTTGATTTTATCTTCGGCGTGGGCGGAAACCGTTACTGCTGCTGCGGCCAGAAGAAGACCCGCTAATACTTTTTTCATCTGTCTCTTTCCTTCTCTTTTTGCGATGGGGTAGACGTCAGGTAGGGCGAAGCCGTCTACTTCTTATGGTATTTGCTGCCGGTCGGGAAGCCTCAGGGGCTATTGAACCCTTGTCCTGGCCTCCACCTGCTGACGGTAAAACAGCCGGTAACGGGCTAAACGGCCGCGCAGCTGTTCGGCCCGCTCGCCGCCGGCGGTAAAACGGCTATCGTTCGCCGGTTTGGCGCACACCTGCGCCTCATCGCCGCCAGCCGCCAGCCAGCCGAGGCGCGCGGCGCCCAATGCGCCGCCGGCCGCGCCGTCCCGGTGCGTCACCACCGGGATATCCATCACGTCGGCAATCAGCTGCGCCCACCAGGGGCTGCGCGCGCCGCCGCCGATCAGCGAAAACTGTTCGATGCGGCTGCCGGCCTGCTTCATCACTTCCAGACCGTCGACCAGTCCGAAAGCGACGCCCTCCAGTACCGCATAGGCCAGCGCGGCGCGCTCGGTGGAGTGCGTCATGCCGTGGAAGGATCCGCTGGCGATAGGGTCGTTATGGGGCGTGCGTTCGCCGGAAAGATAGGGCAGGAAGATCGGCGCCCGCAGCTGCTCGTCCCGGCTCAGCTCGGCCACTTCCGCCAGCAGGGTGGGCTCATCGGTACGCAAAATGCGGCACAGCCAGCGCAGCGCGCTGGCGGCAGTAAGCATGACGCTCATCTGGTGCCAGCGCTGCGGCAGGGCATGGCAGAACGCATGCACCGCCGACTGCGGATTGGGGCGAAAACTTTCGTTGACCACAAAAATCACCCCGGAGGTGCCCAGGGAGATAAACGCATCGCCGCTGTTCACCGCCCCGATCCCCACGGCGCTGGCGGCGTTATCCCCGCCGCCGCCGGCGATGATGACCGTTTCCGCCAGCCCCCATTCGCGGGCCACATCCGCCTTCAGGCGGGCGGAAGGCGCGGAGCCCTCCACCAGCGCGGGCATATGGTCACGCGTCAAACCGCAGGCTTGCAGCAGCGCGTCCGACCAGTCCCGTTTGGCGACGTCCAGCCACAGGGTTCCCGCCGCATCGGACATGTCGGAGACTTTCTCGCCGCTCATCATCAGACGCAGATAATCCTTCGGCAACAGCACGGTGTTGATGCGGGCGAATAGTTGCGGTTCGTGTTTAGCCACCCACAGCAGCTTGGGGGCGGTAAAACCGGGCATCGCCAGATTACCGGCGATGCGATGCAGTTCCGGCGCCCGCGCGGTCAGTTCGTCGCACTCCGGGGCGCAGCGGGTGTCATTCCACAAAATGGCCGGCCGGAGAACCCGATCGGCGGCGTCAAGCAGCACCGCGCCGTGCATCTGCCCGGACAGGCCGATGCTGCGAATGCCCGGCCAGATATCCGCATGGCGGGCGCGTAACCGGCCGATGGCCCGGTTGGCGGCCACCCACCACTGGGCCGGGTCCTGTTCCGACCACTGCGGGTGCGGCCGCTGTACGGTCAGCGCTTCGCCTTCGCCGGCGACCAGCGTCCCCGCGTCGTCGATAATGACGATTTTTATCTCCGAGGTGCCTAAATCAAGACCGAGATACATAATCGCTCCCTCTGGGTTTAAGGTAGGGTGAAATTAATGGCTGACGGCCAGCGGCGCATTGGCCCGCGCCCAGGCATCAAGCCGGGCAACGGTCTCGCGCAGCAACTGTTCGAACTCCTCTTTGGCGGCCAGCGGCCCGAACAGCTTCTCATCGCGGGCGTAGCCGGCGAGGGGGTCGGCCGAAGCGAACATGGCGTGGGTGGCCGCCTCATCCAGAATGCCGTCCTGATAGTCGTACGGCAGCGTTCCCTCATGCCAGCGGCGCATAAAGATAAAAAACAGCGCCGGCAGCGCCGCGGTGGCCCTGGGCTGCCGGCCGCGGGCGTAGCACTCGATGAGCGTCGGGGTGATAAATCCCGGAATTTTGGAAAATCCGTCGGCCGCCACCCGCTGATTGGTGTCGCGGATATAGGGATTGCCGAATCTTTCCAGCACCACGTCGCGGTATTGGCCGAGATCCAGCGGACTGGGAGTCAGCGACGGGATCACATCCTCGGTTACGTAGTCATAGGCCATCCGGCGGATAGCGTCGGTGCCGGTGCTTTCATGGATATAGGACTGGCCGATCAGCGTGCCAGCCCAGGCGATACAGCTGTGGCTGGCGTTGAGGATGCGGATTTTCGCCTCTTCATAGGGCGCCACCGAATCCACCATCTCGACGCCGACGTTTTCCAGCGCCGGACGCCCGGCGATAAAGTTATCCTCCACCACCCACTGAATAAAGGATTCCCCCATCACCGGCGCCCGGTCGTCCACCCCCAGCTTTTCTTTGACGCGGGCGGCGATATCGGCGGCGGGACGCGGCGTAATACGGTCGACCATGGTGTTCGGCGTGGTGGTATGGCCGTTCACCCAGGCCAGTAAATCGCCCTCGCCCTGCAGGGTCAGAAATTCGCTCAGCCCGTCGTGAAAACGTTCGCCGTTGTGGCGCACATTGTCGCAGCTCAGCAGCGTGACCCCGCCGCTGTTCCGCGCCCGGCGGGTACGGAGAATATGCGCGACGGCCCCGTAAATGGTGCGCACGCCGCCCTGCAGATCGGCCTGGATGTCGGCGTTGGATTGATCCAGCCTGAAATGGGTGTCGAGGTAATAGCCGCCCTCGGTCACGGTAAAGGAGATGACGCGCGTCGCGGCGTCGGCGCCCTGTTCAACCAGCGCCGACAGCTGCGGGTCCCAGGGGATAATGGTGCGCAGAGAGGTGATTTTTTCATAGCTGCGCTCCCCGGCCGGCGTTACGGTTTCCAGGACGTATTCTCCATTTTGTTGCGCCAGGGTCTCCAGCAGCGGATTGGCGTCGTCACGAATATTGCCCAGCGCTATCGACCAGCGTCGGTCACCCTGCAGCAACAGGCGGTGCAGGTACCAGGCCTGATGCGCGCGGTGAAACGAACCGGCGCCGATATGCATCCAGGTAAAGTGCTCTAAGGTGGTCATAATATCTATTACCTCGCAACAGGGTGATGAGCATAAGCTCACAAAATGAGTAATTGCCTGGAAAAAAGCATAGTTGAATAATAGCTCAATGAATGAGCTTTAGCTCACACATTAGAAATGAGCGATTTACCCGCCTGTCGCCGGCGGGTTATAGTTTTGACACTGCTAAAAGTGAGTACCATCTATGAGTAAAACCGATAGGAAGTTGGATCACGCCGCGCGCGCCGCCTGGATGTATTACGTGGCGGGCAAAACCCAGCATGAAATCGCCGAGCTATTGGGGGTTTCCCGCCAGGCGGCCCAGCGGCTGGTGGCGCTGGCCTCCGAGCACGGCCTGGTCAGGGTCAACATCACCCATCCGGTCGCCGACTGCACGGCATTGTCCCAGCAGTTGGCCCACCATTTTCGCCTGTCGACCTGCCTGGTGGTGCCCTCCGCCGGTATGGACAGCGCCAGCCTTAACCGGATGATCGCCGTGGCCGGCGCCGAGCTGATGGCGCAGTTTATCCACCGGGAATCCCCGCAGGTCATCGCCGTGGGTTCGGGACGGGCGCTGCGCTCCACCATCAACGAGCTGCCGCAAATCGATCGTCCCCAGCACAGCTGCGTATCGCTTATCGGCGCCATCGCCGCGGACGGTTCCTGTACCCGTTACGACGTCCCGCTGTGGATGGCGGAGAAAACCCAGGGCAAATATTTTATTTTGCCGGCGCCGTTATTCGCCGACAATCTGACGGATAAAGAGCTGTGGTGCAATCACCGCATCTATCGCATGGTCACCGAGAAAGCGGCGCAGGCGGACGTCACCTTTATCGGCATCGGCCAGATGAACTATCACTGTCCGCTGCATTACGACGGTTTTATCACCACCGAAGAAGTGGAGAGCCTGACGGCGGCGGGGGTGACGGCGGAGATCGTGGGACACTTTATCGGCGCCGACGGCCAGCGGGTGCCGAGCGCGATGGACGACCGCCTGACCAGCGTCACCATCAGACAATACCCCGAAAAACCGGTTATCGCCTTTGCCGGCGGGGAGGAGAAGTTCCGCGCCATTCAGGCGGTGCTGCGCGGCGGCTGGATAACCGGCCTGGTCACCGATGAAGATACCGCCAGAAAACTGTTGGCCGCTCCAGCGCGCGATCTTTAAAGGCCGCGCAGCCTCCCGGCGCAAATCGTCCCCGCTCACTCGGCCGGCACGCCATAGCGCGCGCCGCAGCGCATGGCGGCATGCCGGATAATATCGGCGGCGGCGTTATTCTCAAGCCGTTGCTCGTCGGGAAAATAGTCCCGGCCCAGCAGGCGGTATTTGTCGCTGCCTAAACGGTGGTAAGGCAGGATTTCGTAGCTGACCCGCGGCAGCGACAGCACAACATCGACGATTTGGTCGATATCCTCCCGCGCGGCGTTAAATCCCGCAATCAGCGGAGTGCGGACATGGATGGGCAGGTCGGGAAATTCCCGGCGCAGCCGCAGCAGATTGTGCAGAATGCGCCGGTTGCCGCGCCGCGTAAAGCGGCGGTGCCGTTGGTCGTTCAGGCTTTTCACGTCAAAGTAGACGGCGTCGGTGTAAGCGGCCAGCGCGCGCAATACCGACCAGTTCCCTTCCCCGCAGGTCTCCAGCAGCGTATTGATGTGGTGTTTCTTCGCTTCCCGCAACAGCGCCAGCGAAAAGTCCCCCTGCATCAGCGGTTCGCCGCCGCTCAGGGTTAAGCCGCCTCCGGAGCGCAGATAAAAAATCGCGTCGGACTCGACGATATCCAGCACCTGGCGTACCGTCATCCGCTCGCCGAAGTGGTGTAAAGCCCGCGTCGGGCAAGGGGCGACGCATTGCAGACAGTTCGAGCAGCGGCGGCGATCGATCCGCACCTCCCCCGCGGGCGTGTAAGCCAGCGCCGCCGCCGGGCATTGATGCGCGCACAGGCCGCAGGTCGCGCGCCCCAGACACTTGCGCCCATCAACGGCGATTTCCGGCCTGCCGTGCTGGGACTCGGGATTACTGCACCACGCGCAGCGCAGCGGGCAGCCTTTGAGAAACACCAGGGTGCGGATGCCCGCGCCGTCATGCAGGGAGTAGCGCTGGGTATTAAACACCCAGCCGGTCGGCAGTTCAGCGGGAAGCGGCATAGATTTATTTACCGTAATCGGGCGGCGGATAACGCAGCCGCGACGGCATGCGCCTAGAACATTTCATGACCGGTGCGGGCGATCAAATCGTCCTGTAAATCCGGCGACAAATCGGTGAAATAGGCGCTGTAGCCGGCAATGCGCACAATCAGCCCCCGGTAGCGTTCCGGATCGGCCTTGGCCGCCAGCAGGGTTTCGCGGTTGATCACGTTAAATTGCACGTGCCACAATTTCAGGTCGCACCAGGCGCGGATCAAATCGCACAATTTCCGCGTGCCCGTCTCCCCGGCGACAACGGACGGAGTGAATTTGATATTCAGCAGGCGCGCCGCCCGCTCGCGGAACTGATAGTTTTTGGTCTGATAATTCGACAGCAGCACCGCCGTCGGCCCTTTGGCGTCGCATCCCTGAGACGCCGAGGAGCCGTCCGACAGCGGCATCCAGGCTTTACGACCGTTTGGCGTGGCATGCACCACCTTGCCGAACGGCACGTGGGAGGTGAACGGCACCAGCCGCAGATCGAGATGCACCCCCAGGGTTTGCGAATACTGCCGGGTGAATTCCAGGCAGACCTTATCCAGCGCCTTGCCGATATCGTCGGCGTAGGGATCGTTGTTGCCGTATTTGGGCGCGTTCATCAGCAGGGCGCGCAGCACCTGATGATGTTCGAAATTGTTTTCCAGCGCCTCCAGCAAGTGCCGCATGGAGATACGCCGCTCTTCGTAGACCAGCTTTTTAATCGCCGCCAGCGAATCAATCACCGTGCCGTAGCCCATAAATTCGAAGTAGCCTAAATCAATCCCGCCCTCAATCACCGGCTGGTGAATATCCTTGCAGGCGTCCATGGCTAAATCATGCAGCGCCGTTCCCAGCGGCCAGGCAAAATGTCTGGCGCGTAAATCGATGATGATCTTTTGCTGAATAAAGGCGTGACGCAGGAAATTGATATGCTGGCGGAGATAGGCCTGCCAGAACGCCTCCCACGTGGGAAAATCCAGCGGATCGCCGGTTTCCAGCCCCAGCAGTTCGGCGCCGTAGCGTTGCATCCGTCCGTTATAGAGCGTCATTTCCAGCGCCGCCGGGAAATTGATATAGGCGCAGGGGCTGGTATAGGTATCAAGGTTCGGCATCCGGCATTCGGCGCAGCCGGAAACCGCATAGTCATAGGCCTGCTCGAACCCGGCCCCTTTGGAGAGCAATAAGGGAACCACCTCTTCGTCATTGATTAATTTAGGAAAGCCGGTGCCTTCTTTAATCGTCTGCGCAATATCGTGCAGGAAACGCGCCGGCGTGCGGTTGTGAATACGGGCGGCCAGATCCGGATAATGCAGCGGGAATTCACGTTTGGAGCGTAAAAACAGGTGCGACAAAGGGTTGGTGGCATCCATGCCCTGCGGCGTCTGCCCGCCGATGGTCACCGCCTCCCAGTGGGCATAACCTTCGTTAAAGGCGCCGCCGGTGGGCGAAATATATAAATCCACAAACTGCGCCATGGCAACCCACATGCAGGAGAGCCATTCCAGCGCCTGTTCGTCATTCAATATCCCCTGCTCAACGTCGCGCTGATAATAGGGGAAAAGATACTGGTCCATGCGGCCGTTGGAAATAATGGTGCCGGTTTTCTGCTCCAGACGGGAAAAAAGCTGGGTAAACCACTGCGCCTGCAGCGCATCGCGGAAGTCGCGCGCCGGATGCTCCGGCACCCATTCACAGCGTTCGGCGATTTCCAGCAGTTCCTGCCGCCGCCGCGGATTGTTCTCTTTTTGCGCCAGCGTTGCGGCAAGCCGCGCATGACGCCGAGCCCACAGCACGACGGCGTCGGCGGCGATAATAATCGCCTGTAAGAACGGCGCCTTCTCCACGTTATCGACCGGATTAAACGGGTCCAGCTGCGCCAGGCGCTGCTCGGCGTCCTGCCGGATGCCTTTAAAACCGCGCTTCAATACCTTTTCATAATCATGCACCCATTGAATGGAGGAGCGAAAAGAGGAGGTTTCATTGACGATAAAGCGCGAAGTCTGGCGATCGGCGGGGTCGTAAGTCAGGCGCAGCGTCTCTTCCGGCAGCGCCTGGGATAAATGCTCATGGTAGGTTTTGCCCTGCCAGTAGGGAGTGATCTCCTCGCGGATCACCGCGCTGTCCCGCTTATCGATGATAAACGGCGACTCCCGCCGCGCGGGAAGCTGGCTGATGGCGGCGTCGAGAAAATCCCCGTCCAGTTCGGGATAGAGAATGCCGTAGCGCCCCGGTTTACCGGCGCGGCCGACGATAAGCTGCTCGTCGTCGATATACACGGTGATGTTCTGCGCGATGTGATACATCGCCTTCGCCCAGCGCAGAATCAGTAATTGCCCTTCGGTGGCGCGCATCGACTCGGTGAAATAGCGGGCGCGCTCAACGTCAATGGCGGGTTTTCCCTGCAGAATGTCGGCCAATATGCGCTCGGTTCTGCGCGAACCGGCCGCGCCGTCCCGCGGGGGCGTCTCCTGGGAGTGTAAAAGACGCGCCTCCTGCGGGCTTAATACCAGCGTATCCTGACTCATTGCCGCCCCTCGTGGTACTTGAGTTCGCTATCCGCCTCGTCCCCGGCGCGCTTCTCCTCATGGCGATTAAAGATATGTTCCAGAATTTCCTGCTCCAGCGCCGCCAGGCGAGCCTGCCCGCGCTGACGGGGCCGCGGCAGATCGATCTGCAAATCCAGACCGATATTTCCCTGTTCGATAAGGATCACCCGATCGGCGATGCCGACCGCTTCGCTGACGTCATGGGTCACCAGCAACACGGTGAACCCCTGTTCCAGCCACAGGCTTTCAATCAGCTGCTGCATTTCAATGCGCGTCAGCGCATCCAGCGCCCCCAGCGGTTCATCAAGCAGCAACAGACGCGGGCGATGAATCAGCGCCCTGGCCAACGCCACGCGCTGTTTCTGCCCGCCGGAGAGCGCCGCCGGCCAGTCGTTTTCCCGACCGGACAGCCCCACCGCCTCCAGCGCTTCCCGCGCCTTGGGCTTCCAGTCGCCCTTCAGGCCGAGGCCGATATTTTCAATCACCGTTTTCCACGGCAGCAGTCTGGCATCCTGAAACATCAGACGGATATCCTGCTGCAATTGATGCAGCGGCTGATTGCCCGACAGCAGCCGCCCCGAACTGGGTTTCTCCAGCCCGGCCAGCAGCCGCAGCAGCGTGCTCTTGCCGCAGCCGCTGCGCCCGACCACCGCGATAAACTGTCCGGCGGGGATCTGCAGGTCCAGGTTATGCAATACGGATCGCTGATTAAACTGTTTATCGAGCCGTTGCGTAACCAGCGGAATGCCCTGATTAACGGCGTAAATACGAGCGCTCATGCCGCACCTCCGGCAGATTGATACGAGGGATGCCAGCGCAGCCAGCTGCGCTCCAGCAGGCGGGCGGCGACGTCGGCCAGTTTGCCGAGCACGGCGTACAGAATAATCGCCATCACCACCACGTCGGTTTGCAGAAACTCGCGGGCATTCATCGCCAGATAGCCGATCCCGGAGCTGGCGGAAATGGTTTCCGCCACAATCAGCGTCAGCCACATCAATCCCAGCGCAAAGCGCACGCCGACCAGAATGGACGGCAGCGCGCCGGGAAGGATCACCTGACGAAACAGCGAGAAACCGGAGAGCCCGTAATTACGCGCCATCTCCACCAGCCCGGCATCCACATGCCGCACTCCGTGATAGGTGTTCAGATAGATAGGGAAAAAGGTGCCCAGCGCCACCAGGAAAATCTTGGCGGATTCATCAATGCCGAACCAGAGAATAACCAGCGGGATCAGCGCCAGATGGGGGACATTACGCACCATCTGCACCGTACTGTCGATCAGTAAGGCGCCGAAGCGCGACAGTCCGGTAATCAAGCCTAGCAATAACCCGATGCCGCCGCCGATGCCGAACCCCACCGCCGCCCGCCAGCTGCTGATCGCCAGGTGCTGCCACAGCTCGCCGCTGTAGGCCAGCGTCCAGCCCGCTTTAAGCACCGCGCCCGGCGCCGGCAAGATCCGGGTGGACAACCAGCCGGCCGTCACCGCCCCTTGCCAGACGGCGATCAGCAGTAGCGGAATCAGCCAGGGGGTCAGGCGTGTCGCTGCCGATTTAATCCATACGTTCATCGTCGATTTACTCCCTGATAACTCGTCAATATCGCGGGCGATCACTGAGGTTGCGCCCATACCGCCTGTTTGATATCCAGCTTGTGCGGGATAAGTTTCAACTCCGTAAAGGCGTCGGCAACGCGCTGCTGCCCGGCAATCACTTCTGGGGTGATAACCCGCGTATCATAGTTCTGCCGCTCAACGGCTAGGCGGGTGATATCTTCCGGCAGGCCCAGCAGCGGCGCGATCTGACGGGCAACCGCCTGCGGATCCTGCGTCGCTTTCCTGCCAATCAGCCGGATTTCCTCAATCAGCGCCGTTATCACCTGCGGGTGTTTGGCGGCGAAATCGCGGGTCGCCAGATAGAACTGGTGATTGTCGACAATCCCGCGGCCGTCGCGCAGAACGCGAGCCTGGATCTGTTTTTCCGCCGCGGCGCTGAAGGGGTCCCAGATGACCCAGGCGTCGACGCTGCCGTTTTCAAAGGCGGCGCGGGCGTCGGCGGGCGGTAAGTAAACCGGGGTAATATCGCTGTATTTCAGCCCGGCGTCCTCCAAGGCGCGCACCAGTAAATAATGCACGTTCGAACCTTTATTCAGGGCGACCTTTTTGCCTTTCAGCTCCGCCACCGATTTCAGCGGCGAATCCTTGGGCACAAGAATGGCCTCGGCCGTGGGCGAGGCGGGGTCGTTGGCCACATAAACCAGATTCGCTCCCGCCGCCTGCGCAAACACCGGCGGCGTCTCTCCGGTGTAACCAAAATCGATGGCGCCGACATTCAGCCCCTCAAGCAGCTGCGGGCCGCCGGGAAACTCGGTCCACTTCACCGTCACCCCCTGCGAGCGCAGTCTGTTTTCCAGCGCCCCTTCCCCTTTCAACAAAACCAACGCGGCGGCGGATTTCTGATAGCCGATGCGTAAAACCTCCGCGGAATAAGCCGCCGCGGAAAAGGTGATGGAGAGAATGAAAACCAGGCTATAACGGGCGAAAAACCTCATAAATGCACCATAAAATAGGGAACCATAACGCATCCTAATATTTATCAAACGGTAGTCTGAAATACCCGTTATTAATAAGGATAGAAATTATTTGTCTAACATCTAATGGCGATGCGCAAAGGTTTACGCTTTCCGTATCAGCTTGAAAATTAAAAAGAGTAATATCGTCGATAAATCAATACGCAACCATCGCGCAGCAATAATTCTAAAACTCATCCTATTGTTTTCCATTTATTTTACTCTATCGACAATATCATCTTTGCTATGCACAAAATGATATTAAGATATTTTCCTAGGTGAAAAATCGGCAATAAAAAGACAAATATCATCTTTGACAGCATAGGGGATTTTCTAAAGCATACCTCTTATTTTTCTTATTTCCGCTCACTTGATGGGGTATCTTTTTATGTCGCGATTACATTGGGTCAATCACCGCCTGACCGCTCTGATTCTGTTGTTATTACCGATCTTTACGCTCCCGCCGGCTTATGCGGAATCGACCCTGCGCCTCGGCTACCAAAAATCGTCCACCCTGTTGACCATCCTCAAGCTGCAAGGCGAGCTGGAAAAAACCTTAAATCAGCAGGGAGTGAAGGTTAGCTGGCATGAATTCTCCAGCGGGCTGCCGCTGCTGGAAGCGCTTAATCTGGGCAATGTGGATATTTCCGCCGATGTGGCGGACACCGTGCCGGTATTTTCACAGGCGGCCGGCGCCAGGCTGACCTATTTTGCGCTGGAAACCCCTTCTCCCGCGGCTCAGGCGATTCTGGTGCCGGAGCATTCCCCGCTCAAAAGCCTGGCGGAGTTAAAGGGCAAACGCATCGCCGTCACCAAAGCGGCGGGCAGCCATTACCTGTTGATTGCCGCCCTGACCAAGGCCAATCTCACTTTTAAAGATATTACGCCGGCCTACCTGACGCCGGCGGACGGCCGGGCGGCGCTGGAAAGCGGCAATATCGACGCCTGGGTAACCTGGGAACCCTTTGTCTCCAGCGCCATCGTTCAGCAACGGGCGCGGGTTCTCGCCGATGGCAAAGGGCTGGCCAGCTATCAGCGCTACTATCTTGCCGCAACGGATTACGCCGGCCGGCACCCGGAAATTCTGAATATCATTTATCAGCAACTGGAAAAAACCGGCCAGTGGGTGAAAGCCAATCCCGACCAGGCCGCCGCGCTTTTGGGGCCGCTATGGGGAAATCTGGACGTTGATACGGTCAAACTGGCCAACGCCAACCGCACGTATCAGGTAAAACCGGTAACGCCCGACAGCCTGAGCGAACAGCAGCATATCGCCGACGCTTTTTTCAAGGAGGGATTGCTGCCCAAACGCATCGATGCGCAGGACGTCGCCATCTGGCATCCTACTACGGGTCTCAGTAAATGACCGCCAGCCGCTCTCGATGCCAGGCAATACCCACGGAGAGCGACGCGGCAATAAACCAGTTGGTTAAACGCGCGCGCGACGCCCAGCAAAGGATCGATCATTACCAGCAACGGCAAATCGATCGGGTGGTGGACGCGCTGGCATGGGCCATTATCCATCCCGAACATAACCAGGCGCTGGCGGCCCAGGCCGTTGCGGATACCGGCCTGGGCGATATCAACGATAAGGTGGCGAAGAATTATCGCAAAACCATCGGCCTGCTGCGCGATCTTCAGGGAAAGCGCAGCGTCGGGGTCATCAATGAGATAGCGGAAAAAGGGATTATCGAGATCGCGCGGCCGGTGGGGGTCGTCGCGGCGATAACCCCCTCCACCAACCCGGTCGCCACGGTCATCAACAACATTATCAACGCCGTCAAATGCCGCAACGCCATTATTATCGCCCCCTCCCCCGCGGCGGCAAAGGTGTGCGCCCGCATGCTGGAGTATATCCACCACGAGCTGGATTTTGTTCAGGCGCCGCGCGATCTGGTGCAGATGCTGCCGATACCGGTCAATCGCCGTCAAACGGAGGCGTTGCTGCAACAGGCCGATCTGGTGGTCGCCACCGGTTCACGGAAAAATATCGCCGCGGCGGCGCAAAGCGGCACGCCGGCCTTTGGCGTCGGCTCCGGCAACGTCGCCAGCATCATCAGCGAAACCGCCGATATCGAGAGCGCCGCCGCCCATATCGCGGCCTCCAAAACCTTCGACAACGCCACCAGCTGTTCGTCGGAAAATAGCCTGATCGTTCCGGCGGCGGTTTATCGGCAAACCGCGGCGGCGTTGATTAAGCAAGGCGGCGTGCTGTTATCCGCGGCGGAAAAGCGGCAGCTCCAGCAGGCGCTGTGGTCGGCGGGGAAACTGGCCCGCGATAGCATTGCCCGCCCGGCCGGGCGGCTGGCGGAAATCGCCGGACTGGCGCGCGCGGAATGCCGTCAAGCGCGTTTTCTGCTGGTGGAGGAGCAGGGCATCGGCCCGCAGTTCCCCTTTTCCGGCGAAAAGCTTTCGCCGGTATTAACCCTGTACCAGGTTGACGATTTTCACCATGCCTGTGAGACGGTAAAAGAGATCTACCGCTGGCAGGGCGCCGGCCACTCCGTGGGCCTGCATACCCTCGACGAGCGCGAGGCGTTGCAGGCCGGGCTTTCGCTGCCGGCCAGCCGGGTGATCGTCAATCAGGGGCACTGTTTCGCCACCGGCGGCAACTTCAATAACGGCCTGCCCTTTACCCTGACGCTGGGCTGCGGCACCTGGGGCAAAAATCATTTCTCGGATAATCTCAACTATCGTCATTTTTTTAATCGGGTCAGCATCGTCTCGCCGATAGCGGAACAGGTTCCGACGCTGGAGGACGTGCTGGGCGCCTATTTGCAGAGGCGCTACTTATGAGCGCGCCATTGGCGACGTTGCAGGATAGCTTGCTGCGCCATGCCGCCGCGCGCCCGGACGCGCACTTTATTCTGGCCGCGGAATCGGCCGATACCCTGAGTTTCGCCCAGTTGCTACACAGCGCCGGCGCCACGGCGCAGTGGTTGCGGGCGCAAGGCTGCCGGCCGGGGGATAAAATCGCCTTTCTGCTGAGCGGCGGTTTTAATACCGTCAGGCTGGCGCTCTCTCTGATGCTGGCGGGATATGTGGTGGTGCCGCTTAATCTGCTGGCGACCGATGAGGCGCTGGAGTGGATTATCCCCCACAGCGACGCGCGCATTATTTTTACTACCCGACAGTTCGCGCCCCGTTTGCAGGACGTCGTGCGGCGGCTTCCCTCACCCGGCCCCGCCATCGTCACCGAGGAGCGGTGGCCCGCCGCGCCCCAGGAGTTATCCGCGCCCGCGGCGGCGCTTTACCGGCCGGAGCCGGCGCATCCGGCGTTATTGATGTACACCTCCGGCACCACCGGCAGGCCCAAAGGGGTGCTGCTCAGCCATGCCAATCTGTTCGCCGCCGCGCGGGAAATCAGCCGCTGGCACCGGCTTGGCCCCGAGGATCGGCTGCTGAGCGCCCTGCCGGTTTATCATATTAACGGTTGGGTTATCGGCACCCTGGTTCCGCTGTTTTCAGGGGGCAGCCTGGTCGCCATGGGGCGTTTTTCCGTCTCCGCCTGGTGGCAAACGGTCGGAAAACATCGCTGCACCTGGCTGAACCTGGTGCCCACCATGATCGCCTTTTTATTGAACGCCCCCGGCGGCGGCGCGCACCGCTATCCGCAGGTGAAATTCGCCCGCTCGGCGTCGGCGCCGCTGCCGCAGACCCACCATCAACAGTTTGAACGGCGTTTCGGCATCCCGGTGGTTGAGGGCATGGGGATGACGGAGTCCGCTTCGCTGGTTTTCTGCAACCCTCATGACGAACGGGTATACGGCAGCGTCGGGCTGCCCTGCGGCGTTCAGGCGGCGGTGGTCGATACGCGGGGAGAGCCATTGGCGGATAACCGCGTGGGAGAAATCATGCTGCGCGGCGCCAGCGTGATGAACGGCTACTACCAGGATGCGGCGCAGACCGCCTCGGCCATTCGGGACGGCTGGCTGCGTACCGGTGATTTGGGCTACCGCGATGATAACGGCTTCTATTTTATTACCGGCAGGCTGAAGGAGCTGATTATCAAAGGCGGCGAAAATATCGCGCCGCGGGAAATCGACGATGTGCTGGTCAGACACCCGGCGGTGATGGAAGCCGCCGCGTTCGCCGTTCCCGACGCCCACTACGGACAGGAAATCGCCGCCGCCATCGTCCTGAAGGACGGTTGTCCGCTGGATGAAGCGGCGCTGCGGGCGTGGTGCCGCCAGAAACTGGGGAAATACAAAACCCCGCGCGCTTTCCATGTGGTCGACAATCTGCCGCGCGGCGCGTCGGGGAAAATTCAGCGTCTTAAGCTGGGGGAACAGCTGGCATTGACTGCGCCGGGTTCGCTTCCCCCTCAAACAAGCCAGGTAACCAACGATGAGCAAACAGCCGGAAAATATAGGCAACCTTATTAACGATAACTTCTGGATCCCCTTTACCCCCAACGGCGACTTTCGCCAGGACCCGAAATTATTCACTCAGGCGCAAGGCGTTTACTATCGGGACGCGGCGGGCAAGCGCATTCTGGACGGGGTATCCGGCCTGTTTACCTCGGCGTTGGGACACGGCCGGCCTGAAATCGCCGAGGCGGTTTATCAGCAGTTGCTGACGCTGGACTATACCTCCAGCTTTTATCGCAGCCACCCGCTGGCGTTCGAAGCCGCCCGCGAACTGGCGAAAATCCTGCCGCCGCAGCTTGACCGCATCTTTTTCGTCAATTCCGGTTCCGAAGCGGTGGATAGCGCGCTGAAAATCGCGCTCGCCTACCAGCGCGCCCGCAAACAGGCGTCGCGCACCCTGTTTATCTCCCGCGAGCGCGCCTATCACGGCGTCAACTTCGGCGGCGTGGCCCTCAGCGGGCTGACCAATAACCGCCGCCAGTTCGCCGGTAGTTGGCCGCAGGTGGCGCATCTGCGCCACACCTGGCTGGAGGAAAACCGCTATAGCCGCGGCCAGCCCGAACACGGCGACTATCTGGCGGACGACCTGCAACGCCTGGTTGAACTGCACGGCGCCGAAAATATCGCCGCCTGCGTTATCGAGCCCATCGCCGGCTCCACCGGAGTGCTGGTTCCGCCCAAAGGCTATCTGGAGCGCATCCGGCTGTTGTGCGATCGCTATGACATTCTGTTGATTATGGATGAAGTGATCTGCGGATTCGGCCGTACGGGCCAGGCGTTCGCCAGCCAGACGTTCAATATTCGCCCGGACATCATTACCCTGGCCAAGGCGCTGACCAACGGCACCCAGCCGATGGCCGCCGTCGCCGTCGATCGCCGCATCTACCAGCAGATTATCAACGCGGCGGACGAACAGAGCATTGAATTCTTTCACGGCTACACCTGGAGCGCCCATCCGGCCGCCTGCGCCGCGGCGTTGGCCACCCTGAGGCTCTATCGGCAAGAGGACGCTTTCGCCGCGGGCGAAGCGCTCAGCCCCTATTTTCTGGATAAGCTGTTTGAATTACAGGATCTGGCGGTGATTAGCGATATCCGCGGGTTCGGGCTGCTGGGCGGCATCGATCTGCGCCCCGCGGAGAAACCCGGCCTGCGCGGCTATCGCTTGCAGAAGAAGCTGTTTGAGCAGGGGCTGCATGTTAAATCGACCGGGGATGCGTTGATTATCGCCCCTATCCTGCTGGCGACCCGCGACCATATCGATGAACTGTTCGGCACGCTGCGGCGGGTATTGCACGAAGAGCGCTAGCTCCGCCTCCCCGCTGACGCCGCAAGGCAGCAGCGGGATAGCCGCGTCAGGATGTCTGACCGTGCCAGGGAGCCAGTTTGCGTTGCAGATAACGCAGCCCGACCTCCATCACCACCGCTACGATGGCAATAACGAAAATCCCCAGGATCACCACCTCGGTGACCAGAAACTGCGAGGCCGCCTGCACCATAAACCCCAGCCCCTGCGTGGCGGCCACCAGCTCCGCCGCCACCAGCGTCGACCAACCGACGCCCAGTCCGATGCGGACACCGATCAGAATATCCGGCAGCGCGCCGGGAAAAATCACATAGCGAATCAGCTGCCACGGCGTCGCGCCCAACGTCTGGGCGGCGCTGACTCTGGCGGGATCCGCGCTGCGCACGCCGCCGGCGGTGGCGATAACCACCGGCGCCAGAATAGCCAGGTAGATCAACAGTACTTTGGAAAACTCGCCGATGCCGAACCAGATGACAATCAGCGGCAAATAGGCCAGCGGCGGGATGGGCCGGTAAAACTCGATAAGCGGATCAAATATCCCGCGGGCAATCCGGCTGCGGCCGATGGCGACCCCCAGCGGGATGGCCGTCGCCAGCGCCGCCAGCAACGCCAGTCCGATACGTTGCAGGCTGGCGTATAAATGGTGCCATAGGGTGGAGTCCATATATCCCACCGTCGCCAGTTGCCACAGCCGTCGCAAAACCGCGCCGGGAGAAGGAAGAAACAACGGCTCAATCAGATTAAGCCGGGTGACCAGCCACCACGTCAGCAGCAGTCCCGTCACGCTGAAAGCGCTGATAACAATCAGCGGAAGCGGTTTTTTAGCGCTGGGTTTGGGCGGTTTTCCGGCGTTGTTTTGCCGCGTCGCCGCGTCATCAAGGGCGCTCATGATTTCCCCTCCTCGTGGTTTGCAAACTGTTCACGGTCGGCAAACACGCGGGAGAGCACATACTCCCGCGATTCAATAAACAACGGATCGGATTTTATCGACCTGGCGCTCTCGCCGTCGGCATAGCGTGTGCCGAACTCCAGCTTCAGGTGCTCGACGATGCGTCCGGGATGGGGCGACATGACGATCAGATCGGTGGCGAGGAAGATCGCCTCTTCAATATCGTGGGTAATCAAAAAAACCGGCTTGGCCGCTTTTTGCCACACGGTGAGCAACAACTCCTGCATCTGCTCGCGCGTAAAGGCATCCAGCGCGCCGAAAGGCTCGTCCAGCAGTAAAATGCGCGGGTCGGCCGCCAGCGCTCGGGCAATCCCCACCCGCTGCCGCTGTCCGCCGGAAAGCTGCCACACCGCCCGGCGGTCATACCCGCTCAGCCCGACCTGCGCCAGCAGCCTGCGGGCTTTCTGTTCGCGTTCAGCCCTGGGCACGCCGGCCAGTTGCAGCCCGAAAGCCACATTTCCCAGCACATCCTGCCATGGCAGCAGAACGTCATGCTGGAAAACCACCCCGCGCTCCGGACCCGGCCCGCTGATGGCCGCGCCATCAAGCGAGATGGCCCCGGCGACCGGCTGAATAAACCCGGCGATCAAATTAAGCAGCGTGGTTTTTCCACTGCCCGACGGCCCCAGCGCCACCATCAGCTGGCTGGCGGACAGCGTCAACGAAATATCTTCCAGCACCGGCCGTTCGTTGGCGCTATATTGCGCGCTAACCTGTTCAAGTTTCAGTAATGTCATCAGGGTATCCGCTGGCAAATCATCCCGCGCGCGGGGTCGCCGTCAAAACATCATTCCGGGACATATTTGGCGGTAACATAAGGCGTGTAGTCAGGCAAAACGGCATCGATGCGCCCCTGTTCCTTGAGAAACGCCGCCGTATCGCCGATGGCCTTCACCGTCGGCGCGCCCAGGGATTCCCGCTGCTCCTCCGCCAGCGGATAGGTATTTCCCTGCAACAAACCGGGGATATCTTCCGCCTTGGCGCCGGTGATTTTCACCAGTTTGTCGATATTGCCTTTATCCGCCAGCCAGGCCTGCGGATCCTGGCGGTAGCGGGCGTAGGCATCCTGGGTGACTTTGGCGAACGCTTTCGCCGCCTCGGGATGCTTCTCGGCGAAGTCTTTACGCACCAGCCAGACATCAAACGTCGGCGCGCCGAGCTTCGCCAAATCGCCGGAGGAGATCAGCACCTTGCCGCTCGCTTTCGCCACGCCGAGCGCCGGGTCCCAGGTATAGGCGGCGTCAATGTCGCCGCGTTGCCAGGCGGCGCTGATCGCCGGCGGGTTAAGATTGAGGATCTGCACTTTTTTGGCGTCGATATTCCAGTGCTTGAGCGCCGCCAGCAGGCTGTAATGGCTGGTGGAAACAAAGGGCGTCGCCACTTTTTTACCCACCAAATCCGCAGGCGTGGCGATACCGGAACCATTACGCGCCACCAGCGCTTCGCTGGTGCCCAGCTTGGAGGCGATCAGCAGCGTTTCAACCGGCACCTTCTGACTGACCGCGGCGGCATAAGGACTTGAGCCCAGATAGGCGATCTGCACCCCGCCGGAGGCCACCGCGGCAATCACTTCCGCGCCGGCGTCGAATTTGCGCCAGTCGATTTTCAGCCCGGTGGCTTTTTCATACTCGCCGTCCGCCTGAGACACCTGTGAAGGGTCGGGGATGGTTTGGTATGCCACGGTAAAATCGGCGGCGGCGGCGCTAAAACCGATGCTGATTAATACGCTTGCGGCCAATACCGGCCGAAAAAAATGATATTTCATCGCTATCCTCTATTAAATAGAAATATTTTTTCCTCTCGCTTGTGGAGACAATATACGATGAAAAACGGAGATAAAAACGCATCTGCATATAATAAATAAAACTAATATTTGCTGAAAAATAACTATAAAAATAACCTCGCCAAAAAAGGTTTATACCCTAAATAATTCGAGTTGCAGGAAGGCGGCAAGGGAAGGACAAATTCGTCGGGAACGAATTTGACCAGCCAACGGATGGCCTCCGGTGAGAGACAGGAAGTCTCTCATTTAATCCCGATGAGCTTACACAAGTAAGTGATTCGGGTGACTGACAAATCTGCCTGGAGCAGATTTGAACGCTGCTTGCAGCGGCCCCAACGGGGCGAGGCCCACGGATGGGCCGAGTAATGCAGCCAACGCATCTGCAGCTTGAAGTATGACGGGTATATTACAAAATAAGGTGCTGGAAATATTATCCCCTGCCGCCCGGCGATGGCGGAAAGAATTAAAAAAGCCCGCTCGGTTTACCTGAGCGGGCTTTTTTGCTGCGCTGCCGACATTAAATTATCGGCGATCGGCCGCGTTATGCCCGAGCCGGTTTGGCGCCGTCGAGCACGCCGTGGATAACCGTCGCCAGTTCGTTGATTTCGAATTTCGCCACGTAGGCATCCGCCCCGACCTTGCGCACATGATCTTCGTTGGCGCTGCCGGACAGAGAGGAGTGGATAATAACCGGGATATTCCTGAGGAAATCATCGTGCTTGATATTGCGCGTCAGCGTAAAGCCATCCATCTCCGGCATTTCCAAATCCGTCAGCACAAAGGCGATTTTGTCGGAAATCGGCCGGCCTTCCGCCTGCGCCTGTTGCGCCATCGCCTTGATTTTCTTCCAGGCTTCCAGTCCGGTAACATGCATCGCGGCGGGGATCGCCATCATGTCCAGCCCCTGTTGCAGCAGCGAACGGGCGACCTTGGAATCCTCGGCCACAATGGCGACCGCCCCCGGTTTGAAATTAAACGCCCTGGCCTGCTCATCGTTTATATGGATATTACGGTCGACCGGGATGATGTCATGCAGAATCTGTTCCACATCCAGCACCTGGGCCAGGCGGTTACTCTCTTTATCGCTGTCCAGCCGGGCGATACTGGTGATATAGCTGCTGCTGACGCCGGCTTCGGCGGTAAGCACTTGGGTCCAGTCCAGACGGACGATATCGTCGACCGACTCCACCGCGAAGGCCTGGGTGCTGCGCGCATATTCCGTCACCAGCAGAATATTGAGCCCCGTCTCCGGCACGCAGCCGGCGACGGCGGGAAGATCGATAACCGGAATGACCTGTCCGCGAATATTCACCATGCCCAGCATGGGCGACTTCATGCCCGCCGCTTTGGTCAGCGAGGGCATGGGAACGATCTCGCGCAGCTTGAATACGTTGATACCGAACAGCTCCGACGGCAATTCATGGGACGCGCTTCCTAAGCGGAACAATAACAGCTCAAACTTGTTAGCGGAGGTGAGATTAGTTCTCTCATCAATATCTTTTTGAAAATTATCCATGTTTTCCTCAATGCGAATACGTATTAATGTCCGCTAACAAGACGACATCAGCGATGCGGGCAAAAAATAAGGGCTAAGATCCCACCCCCTCACTTTACGCGATCAATCGCTCTCTTCAAATCACTCTTGCCGGTTATTTATCGTCAAAAAACAGGGGGTTTATATTGTCCGTCCCATTTTCCCGTTTTAAATAGCCTCAAACCCGCAGGCTGATTCCCAGCGCGTTTCTCAATCCCCCCAAGCCACAATTTAACCCTTAATATACAAATGAGAATCCTTTATTTAAAAAAATGATAACCATTTAGCTTCCAAAATGACACGCATTTGTAATAAGTTGGCCGCAGGATGGAAATACGATTCTCATGCAATAAGCATCAATCTTACCGTTAAGAAGGAGTGGTGGTATGAGGAAAACGTATGACTTTTTGGCCATAGGGCTGGGGCCGTTTAACCTTAGCCTTGCCTGCCTGGTATCACCGCTGGAAGGGGTGGAAAGCCTCTTCCTCGACAGGAAAAAAGCGTTCACCTGGCATGAAGGAATGCTGCTGGATGGCACGACGCTGCAAAACCCGTTTCTCGCCGATTTGGTCTCAATGGCCGACCCCACCAGTCCTTTCAGCTATCTCAATTATTGTAAACAGCAAGGCCGGTTGTACACCTACTATATTCGAGAGAACTGGTACTTATCGCGCCAGGAGTTCAATCGCTATTGCCAGTGGGTTACCGGGCAACTCGAAAACCTGAAATTCCAACATGAAGTCGAAAATATTCGCTACGATCCCGACCTATCCGCTTATATTGTTTCAGGTTCAGATCATTCCCGAGGCACGAATTTTGAATTCATAGCCAAAAAACTGGTCGTTGGCATCGGCAGCGTGCGCCACCTTCCTCCTGGCAGCGAGATCCGGCATGCCATTCATACTGCCGATTACCTGAAAAACCGCGAATACCTAAAAAAATGCCGAAATATCACTATCATAGGCAGCGGTCAAAGTGGCGCCGAAGTCTACCGTGAACTCCTGGTTGATGCCAAACAGCATGGCTATACGCTGAACTGGATCACCCGGGCGCCAAGATTCTTTCAAATGGAAAACGCCAAGCTGACGCTTGAATTGATCAGTCCAGACTACGGAAATTACTTTTACGGCCTTGATCCAGCAGTTAAATCTGCGCTTATCGCAGATCAACGCACCATTTACAACGGCATCAACCCTTCTCTTATTGCTGAAATTTACGACCTGCTTGATGAACGCCGCCATCTCGACGCGCCACAAACGCGTCTTTTACCGAATATGGCTCTCACGGAGTGTGGATTTTCCCCTGATACCCGGCACTGGACGCTGGAATTCACCCACACCCAAACCGGGGAGGTATTTGGCCATCAGACTGACGGGCTGGTTTTTGCTACTGGCTATCGCTATCGGCTGCCTGCTTTTATTGAGGGCATCAGAGACCGCATTCGCTGGGATGAGGAAGGCCGCTATCGGCCATTCAGGCACTGGGCGGTCGATCACCAGGGCCTGGAAATCTTTGTCCAGAATGTAGGGTTTCAAAGCCACGGCCTGATCAATCCGGATTTGGGCCTCGCCTGCTATCGCAACAGCCGATTGGTGCTTGCCTTAACCGGCGTAGATCACTATCCCGCCGAGCAACGGACCATTTTCCAGGACTTTCGGCCCCCCCGCGATAGCGGTTTTGAATTGATCGCCAGAAAAGGTAATGCCGAATGACGCTACGGATGACCATTCTCATCATGTCTGCATTTGGCGTGATCAGCGATTCTATCCTGATCGCATTCTATCCCCAGTTTTTCAGGGAGCGCTACGGAATCACCAGTACGGTACATGTCGGCGCCTATATCGCTGCGATCTCTATTGCCGTTATGTGCATGTTGCCCGTATGGGCGCGTATTGCCAGACGGATAGAAACCATGCGTCTGCTGGTTTATACGCAATTCGCCGCCGCCATATTCTGCGTGTTTTCAGCCTGGGCGCCGACAGCTTGGAGCTACTGGCTGCTAACCATGATCATGTTCATGACCAAGGCCAGCTACCTGCTGATGTTTCCCTATCTGATGCGGCTGGAAAAACCCCAAAACCACAGCATGGTTATCGGTGCGCTGTCCGTTGTGGTGCATATTGGCGCCATCTTCGGCGCGACCATAGGCGGCCTGGGGCTGCAACAATACGGACCGGTGTTTTGCATCTGGCTGATGGCCGCGGGCGACTTTGCCCAATTGGGATTGTGCCTCTACCTGCTGTACAGCGGGAAAGCAACGCCTGTACTATCCAGAGACGAAAAAGCAACATCCCTTCCCCTTCCCAAACGTTCGCCACAGGCGCTTTCAGCCTTGCTCAAGCTCAGCCTGCTGATGTTGCTGTTCGATTTCAGCGCCTACCTGGTCAGGCCGTTCTTTAGCGTGTATTGGGAAAATACCACCGGCCTTACCAACCAGATGCTGACCGGGCTGATTTTCGCCATACCGGGGATCGTGGCGCTCATCGCATTGTCCGTCAAACGCCGGTATTCTCCGCCGCCGGGCCTACTCGATCATACGCTGGGCAATCTGCTGATCGGCGCGCTGGGCCTGATGCTTCAGGCAACCCCGTCGCTGTGGCTCATTGTCCTGGGCCGCTGCCTGTACGGCTGGGCACTCTACCAAGTCACTGTGAAACTGGAAGTGACATTGTTCAAAGTCAGTTCCCCGGAAGTCTATGCCCGTGATTTCGGCGTTACCAACTTCTTTCAGAATCTGGGGGTTCTGCTCTCTTCGTTCGGTGCCGGTTATCTGGTCAGTCTGATCGGGATACCGGCCTCTTTTGTGATAGCGGCAATCGGCATGCTGCTTACCGCAGTCATCGATCGCCTCTCTTTCGGTATTGATCTACATCACCTGCCATCAAGCAAATCGGGAGATCTCAAAAATGTCGCATGAACTCATGATCCCGGCTCAAAAACGTCCGGAGCTTAATGCCGACATGGGGCTCCGACCATTAAACCTGCAACGGGATATCACGGTGATCCATCCCTGGTATCAAATGGACTATGCCCACTACTGGAACATGCAGAATATGACGCCTGAGGAAACGCGCGCCTTTTATCAAGAAGCCGCGGTGAAATCACATCTCCAGGCATTTATGGGATTTCACCGCAACGAACCGGCCTTCGTCATGGAGTGTTACGACCCGGACAGGGATGAGATCGCCAAACATTACGATGTCCTGCCAGGCGATATAGGCATGCACTTCTTTGTCGGCCCGGCCACCAGACCGATTCACAATTTCACACGCGACGTGCTTCGTACCCTGGTGGCCTTTCTGTTTGACGAATTATCCGCGCAGCGCGTGGTCGTCGAACCTGATATTCGCAACACACAAGTACACCGTCTCAATGAAACAGTCGGCTTTAAGACCGCGGGCAGCCTCCAACTACCAGGCAAAACCGCACTGTTGGCCTTTTGCTCATCAACAGATTTCGAGCACTCACTGAAAGGATGAATGCCATGATGAATATTCCCCCCCCTGGTCAGCCTGCCTCTGTCGTACCTCACCTGACGCCGGATGTCTGGCACAAAGTCAACCGCCATCTGGTGCGTAAAGCCATCTCGGAGTATGCGCACGAACAGGTGTTTACCCCCGCCGAAATTGATGCCGACGGCCATGCTGGCTGGGGAGTATTCGAACTGACCGCCGATACGATTTCCTGTTGCTATCGTTTTCACGCACGTCGGCTGGCACTGCGCCACTGGTGGATAGAGCCATCCAGTATCGTGCGCATTCTGAATGGAAAAAGCGAGCAGCCTCTGGATGCGCTGACCTTCATCAACGATTTCAAGCACACCCTCGGCATCCCCGCCGACAAGCTACCGATTTATCTTGATGAAATCAGCAGTACCCTATACGGAGCCGCCTACAAGCACAGTCGCCCATACCTTAGCAGTGCGGAACTGGCCGATGCCGATTACCAGGAATTCGAATCCGCCATGATCGAGGGTCACCCCGGCTTTGTGGCCAATAACGGCCGTTTAGGCTTCGATGCTTTCGATTACCATGCCTATGCTCCGGAAACCGGATCGCGCTTCGCTATCGTCTGGCTGGCGGTACACAAGGATCAGGCCCATTTCGCCGCGATCCCCGGTCTCGACCATGACACCCTGCTGCGAGAGGAACTGGGAGAAGCCCTGCTTGAGCGCTATCGACGGCAATTGTATGAACAGGGACTTGATGCCGGTAATTACCTGTTTATGCCGGCTCATCCCTGGCAATGGTTTAATAAACTCAGCATCATGTTCGCCGCCGATATCGCGAACCGCCGTATCGTGCCTTTAGGCAACAGCGAAGATCTGTATGTAGCCCAGCAGTCAGTACGCACCTACTTCAATGCCTCCCAGCCCGATAAATGCTACGTCAAAACCTCGCTGTCGGTGCTCAACATGGGGTTTATGCGCGGCCTGTCCCCCTACTACATGGCTGGTACGCCCGCCATCAATGCCTATCTGGATGATCTGATCGCCAGCGACCCGGTGCTGCGCGCATACGGTTTCACTATTCTGCGCGAAGTCGCCTCCGTCGGTTACCGTAACCACTACTATGAGGCCGCGCTGGAAACCGACAGCCCCTACAAGAAAATGCTTTCCGTACTCTGGCGTGAAAGCCCGATCGGCCGGCTCAAGCCTGGTGAACGACTGATGACCATGGCAGCGCTGCTGCACGTCGACCCGCAAGGCAACGCCCTGATAGCGGAGTTGATATCCCGTTCCGGCTTGAGTGCACAGCAGTGGGTGGAGCAGTATCTCAGGGCTTTCCTGCACCCGCTTATCCATTGCTTCTATGCGCACTTCCTGACGTTCATGCCCCACGGCGAGAACCTGATTCTGATCCTCGACGGCTATGTGCCGGTGCGGGTCATTATGAAAGACATCGCCGAAGAGTCGGCCATCCTCGACAAAGACGCTCAGATGCCGCCAGGGCTGGAACGCCTTGCCGTGGATGTGCCTGAAAATTACAAAATCCTAGGCATCTTCATTGACGTTTTCGACGGTGTATTCCGTCACCTGAGCCAGCTCCTGGAGGAGAATGGCTGCATGGATGAGCATAGGTTCTGGCGCACCGTGGCGCAGTCGGTTATCGACTACCAGCAGGCACATCCGGAACTACAGGCGCGTTTTGAACAGCATGACTTCTTTGCGCCGACTTTTCTGCACTCGTGCCTGAACCGCCTGCAATTGAAAAACAATTTACAGATGGTCGATTTAGCGAATCCGGCAGCTAGCCTGATTATGGCCGAACCGCTGGAAAACCCGGTGGCACCGTTCTCTCCGCGCCGAAGATGACCTTAATACCCGGGCTCAGGTTTATCCAACGCCCGGAGTAAACCAGTCAGTCATAGGAGGTACCGTTCATGTACAGTCCAACCAGCAAGATTAGTCAGATTTTCGGAAACTCTGCCATGCAGAGTCCCCCTATGCTGCCTATCAAGGCCTACTGCGATCCTGCCATATATGAGCTTGAACAAGAGCTTATCTTCAAACGCAGCGCCTGCTATATCGGACACGAAATGATGGTTCCCGAACCGGGTGACTGGTATGCCCTCCCCCATGACGGGTACTCGCGGATCCTGCTCAGAAACGCCAATGGCATCGAGTTAATCTCAAATGTCTGCCGTCACCGCCAGGCATTGATGCTAGGGGATTTCGGCCCCGGCACGCAGGAGTCGGTTATTCGGCGTGGCAATCTAAGTTCGACTGGCGGCCTAATCCTGTGCCCGCTCCACGGCTGGAACTATGACAGCAGCGGTACCCACCTTGGTGCGCCGAAATTTCCCGAGCATCCCTGCCGCAATCTGCCCAAATATCCTATTTCCAATGTGGCCGGTTTCCTGTTTGAAGGCCCTCGCGATCCAGTGAAAGATATAGGCCGACTGTTTGAACATCCGGATTTAGACTTCAGTGACTATGAGCTCGATCACATCGAAATGCATCCGTGCAGCTGCAACTGGAAAACGTTCATCGAAATTTATAATGACGATTACCATATTGCCTCGTTCCATCCTGGTCTGCGGCGCTATGTCCGTAGTGAAGGACTGAGTTGGGAATATGGCGACTGGTTCAGTCTGCAACGCATCAACGTCAATCCCCGGCTCGACCGTGCCGGCACCAACACCTACCAGGACTGGCACCAGGGGCTGATGGCGCTTTACGGCGGAAACAGTCCGGAGTTTGGCGCCATCTGGGCGAGCTACTACCCAACGCACATGATCGAGGTCTTTCCGCATGCCCTGGTGCTTTCCACCGTCTACCCCACCGGCATACACGACACCCTCAACGTCGTGGAGTTTTACTATCCCAGCAAACTTCGGCAATCCAATCGTTATCTGATCGAGTCACACCGGGCGGCATATATGGAAACCGCGATTGAGGACGATGAAATAGCCGAGCGCACCGACGCAGGGAGAAGATCATTGTATAACCGCGGGATTGATGATGCCGGCCCCTATCAGGTACCGCTCGAAGAAGGGATGCAGCATTTCCATTACTGGTATCGCTCAATCATGAATTCCTTTTTGAGTTAGCCGCTTAGCGCTAATTTCATTTTTATTCGAATCAAATGACAATAACGGCGCAAAAAGGGCAAAATTCATACACAGGGAGATGAATACAAATCACTCTCATTAAGAAAATCATGAGCATTTTTATTATCTTTTGAAAGCGCCATAAACAGAAACGTTTATGCAAAAAGAAAAATTGACGATTAAAAAATAACCACAGGGGTGTCATACCATGAGGCATTTATTATTCAAACCAGCCGCCCTCTCAGCGCAGATCAGGCTGGCTATCGTTGTGGGAATATCTCCGGCGCTCATGTTGCCATCCCCGGCGATTTTTGCGCAGTCGGCCGCCGCCGCGGATACGATTACGGTCAGTAAACAGGCGGAAGCCAGCCAGCCCGAAATCACCGAAAATACCGGTTCCTACACGGTCAGGGCCAACAGTACCGCGACTAAACTCAGCCTTTCGCCGCGAGATACGCCGCAAACCACCACCACGATCACGCGCCAACAGCTCGACGATTTCAGGCTAACCAACGCCAATGATTCTCTTCAGGCCGGCGGGGTCAGCGTGCAGCGGGTTGAGACCGATCGAACCTACTACACCGTCCGCGGTTTCGACGTGAATAATTTCCAGATCGACGGCATAGGACTGCCTTTCACATCGGAAGAGCAGATGGGGGATATCGATACCGTGCTGTACGACCACATTGAAGTGCTCAAAGGCGCCAACGGGCTGACCTCCACGCCCGGCAACCCTTCGGCCACCATCAATTTCGTACGCAAACGTCCGCCCCGTGAATTTCAGGGCAAAGGTTCGCTCAGCTATGGCTCGTGGGACACCGGGCGCGCCGAACTCGACCTGAGCGGGCCGCTCAACGACGCCGGCACTCTGCGCGGTCGGATCATCGGCGCGCATCAGGACGGAAACTCCTACCTCGACCGCTACTCGCAGAAAAAAACCATTTTCTCCGGAATTCTGGAAGCGGATCTGACCGACAGCACAACGGCCACCCTCGGCTATTCGGAGCAGCGCAACCGTCCCAAAGGCATTATGTGGAGCGCCCTGACGCTCTATCATACCGATGGCTCCCCGGTCAATTACAGCCGTTCGCATAATACCGCGCCGGACTGGGCCTACTGGAATACGGATGACCGACAGACTTTCGCCGAACTGACGACGCAATGGGATGAAGGCTGGCAAAGCAAACTCACCCTCAACTACCGGGAAATGACTTCCGAAGGCGAGATGTTTATGGCGGGTGGCGTGCCAGACAGCCAGACCGGTCTGGGACTGACCTCCTATGCGTCAAAATTCGATCGCACAGAGCGTCAGATCTTTGGCGACGCCAATATCAAAGGTCCTTTCGAGCTGTTCGGCAACGTTCATGAAGCCGTATTCGGCACCAGTTGGGCCCGCACCAACCCGCACTGGACGTCGCGGGACGACGCCATAAGCGAACCACTCCCCCCGGTAGGGGAGTTCAACGGAGATTTCCCGCGCCCCGCTTTCGCCAACGTAACCAGCACCGCGGATTACACCATTTACCGGCAAAACTATTACGCCGCCGGACTGTTCCAGATAACCGACAGGTTCAAGACGCTGGCCGGCGTCAATGTCTCCAGGCTGCGCAGCAACGGTCATCGCCTGACCGATTCGCACCAGTACAGCAAATCGAAAATCATCCCCTACTTCGGCCTGTTATACGACATCAACGACAACTACTCCGCCTACGCCAGCTACACGGAGATCTTCAGCCCGCAATACCTGCTGGATCACTCCCACGGCCTGTTGAAACCCATCGAAGGCAACAGTATCGAGGGCGGCATCAAAGGAGAGTGGCTCGACAAGCGCCTGAGCGCTACCCTGGCGCTATTCCGTACCGAGCAGGAAAACACCGCCGAGTACGCAGGCTTCGACTCCGATCAGGGTTTTTCCTATTACAAACCGGTGGACACCATTTCCAAAGGCGCCGAACTGACGCTGGCCGGCCAGTTGACGCCCAACTGGC
Source organism: Brenneria corticis (assembly GCF_003115855.1). Classification (GTDB taxonomy): domain Bacteria; phylum Pseudomonadota; class Gammaproteobacteria; order Enterobacterales; family Enterobacteriaceae; genus Brenneria; species Brenneria corticis. The sequence goes on along the minus strand of NZ_KZ819078.1, from coordinate 175,584 downwards.
AGATCAGCACCGGCTTCACCCGCCTGTTTTCGCTGGAAGATGCGGATGGCAACCGCGCCCGCACCTATACGCCGCGCAATCAGGCCTATCTGAGCACCACCTACCGGGTGCCGCAGATCCAGGATCTGAAGGTGGGCGCCAGCATAAACTGGCAAAGCGATATTTTCCGCGAGCAGGGCGCATCGACAACGGGTGATACCATTATCAGCCGCCAGGGTTCCTACGCGGTGTTCAATGCCATGGCGAGCTACGATATCAATAAAAACGTCAATCTCAGTCTCAATATCAACAACCTGCTCGATCGCAAATACCTGACCAGCCTTTACTGGGCGCAGTCCTATTACGCGCCGGGGCGTAACGCTACGCTGTCGGTAAACGTGAAGTTCTGATCGCCGTCGCCTTTGTTCCGTTGCCGGGACAAAGGCGTTTTCAGCGTCAGGCGCGACGGGCAGTCAGCATTTGCGGGATACCGCCTTTACCGCGCCGTCATAGCACCAGCCTGATGCGATGCTCCCCGGCGGCTAATTCAACCCGCACCTTTTCGTTATCGGCCGGGATCACCCTATCATCCAGCGTTGCCTGTGAAATTCCCTGGCAGCGGTGATTATCATTCACCACGCTAATCAGATAATGGCCCGCCCCGAGGGTGATTTCCGCCTCAAAGCCAGGCCAGTAATCCGGTATACAAGGGCTAAGCAGCAGCTGATTGCCTTCCCGGCTGATCCCCAGAATGCCCTCGATGCCCGAGCGGTGCATCCACCCCGCCGAACCGGTGTACCAGGTCCAGCCGCCGCGCCCGGCATGCGGCATCACCGAATAGACGTCGGCGGCGATGACATAAGGCTCGACCCGGTAGATGGCCACCTGCTCCGGGGTTGAGCCATGATTAATCGGATTCAGCAGGGCGAACAGCTCGCCGGCCTTATTGCCTTGCCCCAATCGGGCGAAAGCCAGCACCGACCACATCGCCGCATGGGTGTATTGCCCGCCGTTTTCGCGCAGTCCGGGCGGATAGCCTTTGATATAGCCGGGATCCCGCGCGGTGCGATCAAACGGCGGCGTGAACAGCAGCGCCAGAGCGTCATGGCGGCGAATCAGGTGCTCGTCCAGAGAGGCCATCGCCGTCTCCGCCCGCTGCGGGTCGGCGGCGCCGGAAAGCACCGCCCACGACTGGGCGATCGAGTCAATGGCGCACTCATCGTTAATATGGCTGCCCAGCCAGCTGCCGTCATCAAAGGTGGCGCGACGATACCAGGCGCCGTCCCAGGCCGTCAGTTCAATGGCCTGCCGCACCGACTCGGCGTGTCGACGCCAGCGAGCGGCGCGCGGCGCGTCGCGCGTATCCGCCAGCGGAGCGAAGATGGCGATGGTGCGGATCAGCAGCCAGCCGAGCCATACGCTCTCCCCTTTGCCGCCTTCCCCGACGCGGTTCATTCCGTCGTTCCAGTCCCCCCCGCCGATAAGCGGCAGACCGTTGGCGCCGGTCAGCAGCAGGCACTGATCCAGACCGCGGGCGCAGTGCTCGAACAGCGAGGCGGATTCCGCCGACGGCATCGGCTGGAAGAACGCGTCGTGTTCCCCTGGCGCCACGGGCGGCCCTTCCAGAAAGGCGATCGGTTCGGCAAGCACCGCGTAATCCTGACTGGTTTGCACGTAGGTCGCGGTGGCGAAAGCCAGCCAGACCCGATCGTCGGAGATATGGGTTCTGACCCCGGCGCCGGAATGGGGCAGCCACCAGTGCTGCACGTCCCCCTCGGCGAACTGCCGGCCGGCGGCGCGCAGCAGGTGGCGACGCGTCTCCTGCGGACGGGAAAAGGTCAGCGCCATGCCGTCCTGCAACTGATCGCGGAAGCCATAGGCCCCGCTGGCCTGATAAAAGCCGCAGCGCGCCTGAATACGGCATGACAAGGTCTGATAGAGCAGCCAGCCGTTGAGCATGATATCCATCGCTCTGTCCGGCGTTTTAACCTGTATCGCGCCGGTTACCGCCGCCCAGTGCGCCTCAACCTTGGCCAGCACCTGCTCCAGGTCGATCTCGCGATATTTCTCGATCAGCTTGCCGGCCTGCGCCGCGGACGCCTCCTGACCGATAAACCAGACGATATCCAACTGTTCGCCGGGAGCGATGGTGACGTGGGTCTGCAATGCGCTGCAGGGATCGTATCCCGCCGCGGTATTCCCCGACAGCCGGACGCCCTCAAGCAGCGCGGCCGGCGCGCGCATATGTCCGTTGCGCCCCAGAAACTCGGTTCTGTCGGCGGTGTACGACGATTGCCAGCCGCCTAAATCGGCGAAGCCGACCCGTCCGGGGAAAGCGCCGGACCAGGGATTGCCGACCAGCATCGCCCCGGTTTGCGCATCCACCCGGCTTAACAGGTAGGGAGCGCTGCCGCTGCGCGAGGTTCCCAATACCCACTCGGCATAGCCGGTGATGGTCAGCTGCCGCGTTTGCAGCGAGGTATTATGCAGGCGCAAACGGGATATTTTTAGCGGATCGACCAGCGGGACGAACTGTAATAATTCCAGTTCGATGCCGTTGGCGTGATGAGTAAAGCGGCTATAGCCGAAGCCGTGGCGGGCGATATAGCACCCGCCGTCGTTGATCGGCCATGCCGTCGGCGTCCACAGCACGCCGCTGACGTCATCCTGTACGTACAGCGCCTCGCCGCCGGGGTCGACCACCGCATCATTTCCCCAGGGCGTCAGCTGATTTTCACGGCTGTTCTCCGCCCAGGTATAGCCGCTGCCCTGCGCCGAGACCTGAAAGCCGAATGTCGGGTTGGCGATGACATTGATCCAGGGCGCGGGGGTGGCGTGTCCGGCGTCAAGGCGCATGACATACTCGCGTCCCTGCCGGGCGAACCCGCCGATGCCGTTGAAAAACTCCAGCATCTCAGGCGGCGGCGCTTTGTCCGGCTCGCTCGGTTGCAACGTATGCGGCGGGCGCGTCCGGGGAGGAGAATGGGGTATTAACGCCAGCTGATTGGAGATCGGTCCCCGGCGGGCCATCAGGGAAACCCGGGCGACCGACAACAGCAGGGCTCTGGCTTCGGTGGACATCAGATCGGCGCGCAGCGCAAACACCTCGCCGCGGGTTGACGCCCCCTCCAGCCTGGGTCGCGACTGGCTGCTGCGGATCGCCGTTTCAATGGCGATCTGCAGATCCTGGATATAGGACGAGGAGCGTTCGTTAACTATCACCAGGTCCACATTCAGCAGCTTCAGGCGCCAGTATTCATGCGCCCGCAGCAGTTGATGAACCTGCGCCATATCTTCGATATCGTCAATGCGCAACAGCACGATGGGCAGATCGCCCGATATGGACAGCGGCCACAGCCCGGACTGCATTCCCGCGCCGTTGACTATCGATTCAGGCGGCGCCCGGAAACGCGGGTCGGCATAAAGTATCGGCGCGGCCAGACGCTGAAAATCCGCGGCTTCTTCGGACTTCACGCCAAGATGACGCAACTGTACCTGAGCCTGGGTCCAGGCAAAGGTTTTATCACGCTCGTAGGCGCTGCGATCGTGATGTTTATCAATCACGTCAATCAGTTCATCGCGGGAAGCGGCCACCACCGTCCAGAACGCCAGGCGAACGGTTTTACCGGCGGGAATACGCACCTGCTGGCGCAGCGAAAAGATCGGATCAAGCACGGTGCCGGCGGTGTTGGACAACCCTTGATGGCCTAAAATGGCATCCGCCGTCATCACCGACTTGCCCCGGCCGATAAAACGGGAGCGATCCGACTCATACTGCATTTTGCTGCCGATAGCCCCTTCCAGCACCACAAAATGCGCCGCCCAGACCGGCTGCTCATCCGGCGATCTCGGCCGGCGGGTGGCAGTCAGGGTGGAGATTTCGTCCAGATATTCCGTCTGCACGAACATGCGGGAAAACGCGGTGTGCGCGCTATCGGCGGCGGGGGTCGCCAGCACCACCTCCGCATAGGAGGTCAGCTCGATATCGCGCCGCCGCCGTCCGCTGTTGGTCAGGGTTATCCGCCGCACTTCACCATCGCTTTCCCCCGACACCAGTACGTCCAGCGTGGTGGTCAGCGTGCGTTCATGGCGGATAAAGGAGGCATGATCCTCCCCGAAAATAACGTCGTAGCGATGCGCCGCAACGCCGATTTTGCTACTGATAAGCGCCGACGGCGCGGGAAGATTTCCCGCCGACTCGCTGAGCTGCCCCTGTTCGCCGGCGGACCAGATGCGACCGCTGCGCATATCGCGCAGCAGAATAAAACTGCCCGAACTGTCCCGTGTGGTGTCTTCCTGCCAGCGCGTTACCGCCAGCTCGCCCCAGCGGCTGTAGCCGGATCCGCTGGTGGTCAGCATCACGGCATAGCGGCCGTTGGAGAGTAAATGCGTGACCGGCGCCCCCGCGGGCGTGGCGGAAAAACGCCGCAGCGCGGCGGTCTCGTTGCGGCTTTCGCCCCCGCTGGCTTTCACATCGTCAGGCTGAGGCTCGGCGATGGCCACATGCGCCGGCAGGCTCTCCTGCAACAGCAGTTCGCAGGACTGAATCATCGGCTCGCGATGGAAACGGCGGCGCATATCGCCATCATGCAAGGCGTTGGCGATGGCCACCAGCGTCATTCCCTGATGGTGGGCCATAAAGCTGTAAACAATGGCCACCTTTTTATTCTCCGGCAGGCGTGAAGGGGTAAAATCGAGCGCTTCATAGAAGCCGTAACGCCCGGACGCCCCCATCCCCGCCAGCCGCTCGTAGTTGCGGCAGGCGGCAAGCGGATCGACCATGGTCGCCAGCCCGGTGGCATAGGGCGCCACCACCAGGTTATCCGCCAGACCGCGCTTCAACCCCAACCCAGGAACGCCAAAATTGGAATACTGATAGGTGAAATCCATATCGCGGGCGTTATACGCCGACTCGGAAATGCCCCAGGGCACCGATGCGCTGCGGCCGTAGGCCTGCTGATGGGCGACGATAAGGCGCGTCGTCTGCTCCAGCAGACTGCCCACCGGCGCCTGCATCACCAGCGACGGCATCAGGTATTCGAACATCGAACCGGACCAGGACATCAGCGCCGCGCCCCGGCCGGTCAGCACCGCCGCCCGCCCCAGACGGAACCAGTGCCGGGTGCCGACATCGCCCTTGGCGATGGCGAACAGGCTGGCCAGCCTGGCCTCGGAGGCCAGCAGGTCGTAACAGCTGACGTCCAGCTGATTTTCCGCCATTAAGTAGCCGATCGACAGCAGCTTGCGCTCGGGATCGATAAGAAAGGCGAAATCCATATCCAGCGCCATCTTGCGCGAGCGCGAAGCCAGCGCCTGCAAACGCCCGGCCAGCGCGGTTGAAACGCCCTGTTGGTTTTTATGCGCCGCCAGCATCTGCCGGGCGGCGTTGATCCAGAAAAGCGGTTCGGCGACGGCGCCGTCCTCGGCGCGCGGCAACAGCCCATCCGCCAGCCGCAGCAGTTGATCCGCCTGCAGCGCCGATTCCGCCAACAGGCGTTCAGGCGGCAGATCGCTGTTCAGCAACGCGTCAATCTTACCTAACCGCTGGAGCAACGCCGGTTCCCCCTGCGTTTCCCGGTGCAGAAACAGCGACTCGCGAATCAGTTGCAGGTGGTCGGCCAATGGCTCGCGAATATCCTGTTCCCCGCCCTCCTCCAGCCATAGCTCGCAGGCATTCGCCAGCACGATCAGGTTGCCCGCCAGGTTTCCGCTATCCACCGAGGAGACATAGGCCGGCTGCAGCGTCTGTAAATCCCGCGTGTCGTACCAGTTAAGAAAATGGCCTCTGAAACGCTGCAACCGCTCCATGGTGGTTAATGTCGCTTCCAGACGTTCGAGCACATCGACGATGCCGATCCAGCCGAAATCCCGCGCCGCCACCGTGGAAAGCATATACAGGCCGATATTGGTCGGCGAGGTGCGGTGAGCGATAACCGGCTTAGGCTGTTCCTGAAAATTATCCGGCGGCAGATGATGTTCATCTTCAGTGACAAAGGTTTCAAAAAAGCGCCAGGTGCGCCGGGCGGTCAAGCGCAACGCGCGCTTGTCGGCCGCGGCGATATTTTCCTGACGCGTGATGGCGCGTTCCCGGCTGACCCACAGCGCCAGCGCCGGCGCCGCCAGCCACAATAGCGCCAGCGGCAGCCACAGCGGCCAATTGCCGGGCGCCGCCGCCAGCGAACCGCCCACCGCCGCCGCGCCCAACAGCAGCCCGCCAAGCATTTGCCGATAAAAACCCGTCAGCGTCAGCCGCGGGCGGCGCCCTGACTGCGCGGCGGTGGTCCACTCCAGCAAACGCCGCCGGGTGATGGTCAAGCGCACCATGGTGCGAATCAAGGCATCCAGCGAGCGCCAGCTATGATCGGCAAGAAACGCCAGCGAGAGGAAGACCTGCATAAACGCCAGTTTCAGATCGCTGAACAAATGGCGGAAAGGATGGCTTTGCTTAAGCGGCTGCTCTCTCGTCAGTCCGCGCCAGCAGCGGGAAATCACATCCCAGAAGGCGGGCAGGCAGGCGGGAAACGCCAGCACCAGCAACACCATAACCAGGCCTTTCCATGCCAGCGCCAAAGGCAGGGCGCCGCAGAAAAACAGCAGCAGCAACAGGCTGGGCGCGAGCAGCGAACGGCGCAGATTGTCGATCATTTTCCAGCGGCCCAGCGCCGATAAGCGCGCCGCCTTGCCCGCCCCGGCGCGCGCCAGTCCCAGGATCCACGGCAGCAACTGCCAGTCGCCGCGCGTCCAGCGATGTTGCCGTTTTACGATAACGTCGTAGCGCGAAGGAAACGCCTCCACCAGCTCGACGTCCGAGGCCAGACCCGCCCGGGCATAAACGCCTTCAAACAGGTCGTGGCTCAGCAGGGTGTTTTCCGGTATGCGATCCTGTAGCGCCCGTTCGAAGGCATCCACATCGTAGATCCCTTTTCCGGTGTAGGAACCTTCGCCGAACAGATCCTGATAAACGTCGGACACCGAGGCCTCATAAGGGTTGATGCCGCCCGGCGCGGAGAAAATGCGCTGATAGCGCGAGCCTTCGTGGCCCGCCGGCAAAGAGGGGGTAATACGGGGTTGCAGAATGGCGTAGCCGGCGACGATGCGCTCTCCGCCGGCATCCCAGCGCGGCTGGTTAAGCGGATGCGCCATTTTGCCAATCAGTTTCAGGGCCGCGTCCCGGGGTAAACGGGTATCGGCATCCAGCGTAATCACATAGCGCACATCGGCCGGAACCTGCACGGCGACGCCGTCGACCGGAATAATGCTGGTATCGGCGGCGCCGCGCAGCAGCCGATTAAGCTCATGCAGTTTGCCCCGTTTGCGCTCCCAGCCCATCCAGACGTTTTCAGCGGCATTGAACAGCCTTCTGCGGTGCAACAGTAAAAAGCGATCGCCGGCCGCTCCCGCGCCATAACGGTGATTGAGCAGTTGTATCGCCAGGGATGCCCGCGTCAACAGCTGCCCATCGCCGGCGAGGATTTCGCTATCGGCATCAACGCCGTCCGCCAGCAGGGCGAAGGTGATATCGCCCAGTCCGCCGGAGAGGTAATGGACTTCCAACTGTTCCACCTGTTGCAGAATATCCTGCTCGCTGGATAACAGGGTGGGTATTACCACCATCGTCCGGCAATGGGTCGGCACCCCTTGCAGCAGTTCCAGCCCGGGCAGCGGCGCGGCGCCGAACAGGCTGGCCGTCAGCCGGTTGACCCAAGCCGTCGCCACCTCGGAGAACGGAATCAGGCAGATAAAACCGATAAACAGCAGCCAGACGCCGGAAACGGCGGAGGATGACAAAGCGGATAGCGCCGCGGCGAGCAACAGCGCGGTAAAAAAACCGATGGCGCCCACATAGCCCGCCAGCCCCGCCCGCAGCGTCAGGCGGTTAAAGCGCAGTAGCGGTTTGGGGCGAAAGCCAATCTCCGTTTCCAGCCGCGGCCGGCCTTCGGCAATCAGGTAATACCCCGGCTCGCGCTTACGGTCGTCAAGCTCGCCGGCAGACGGCGAATCAGGCTCCCCCTGCGCCAGCGACAGGGCCTTTTCGGCAATATCCAGTTCGCTACGGGGGGCTTGCCGCGCCAGCTGTTCGATGGCGCTGCGATAGCGATTGCGGGTGGTGAAATCCATCTGCGCAAAGGCGCTGCCCGCCCGCAGACGCGCATCCACCAGGCTGACGCTTTCAAAAAACGTCGCCCAGTCGATATCGGAAATCAACCGCATGCTGGTAATAATATTGCGCACCGTGACGTTGGACACGCCCAGACGCTGCTGCGCGTTTTGCACCACCTTCTCCGTCGAGCTCCCCTGCTGATTCAGCCGGTGTTCCAGCCAGCCCAGCGCCGGGGTGGTGCGCGGATCCTGATCGCGCAGCCGCTTCACCAACTGGGCGGCAAAGGTTTCGGATAATGGCCCATCGTGGTGACGGGCGATCTCCTTCGCCAGGGCGGCCTGCCCGTCCCCCGCCTGCAACAGGCGGTTCGCGGCCAGCTCCGCCTCGGCGCGCGCCTGACGTCCCACGGTCATCTGGTCGGCCAGCCGCCGCAGATTTTCTATCAGCACGATACGCAGGGTAATGGCGACGGCCCACAGCTCCCCTATCGTCAGCGGCTGTACGCCTTGATAGGCCATGATGAACCGGCGCAGCGCTTCAGGATCGACATGGCTGTCGGTGTGGGCGATAAACGCCCATACCAGACCGAATACCCGCGGATACCCGACAAAAGGCCCCTGCGATAATTTCGGCAACTGCTGGTAATAGCGCGGAGGCAGATCTTCGCGGATTTCGCGGATCTGCGCCGCAACCAGATGATAGTTATCCAATAGCCATTCCGCGGCCGGCACCACGCTGCCGCCGTTTTCCAGCTCCGCGGCGCTGGCGCGGTAGGCGGCCAATAGCACTTTCGCGTTATCGTTCAGGCGATGGTGTAAAAACATCACGGCGGGCGGCGAAAGGGTCACCGGCTGGGCGGCGGCAAGCGTACGCCCATGCTGTTCCAGGCGCTCCATGCCGAACAGCTCGCCTCTTACCGGCAGAATATCATTCCAGGGCGGCGAGGCTTTACGCGAAAAAATAAACGCGCGTGGGAATATTTTCATAATCGCCTTGTAGCCTGAACGCGAAAACCCGCGCAGGCGCTATTGAAGGTAACATCCAGAAGCTGGCAGACCCTATTGGCGCAGGCATGTCGGCATGTAAAGCCCGTCCCGGAAGGCGTGATGACAGGCTTATAATATGGGAAATTCGTCATCGGCTGACGGCAGCGGCGATGATTTGATGAAGAAAGGCAGAGAAAGAAAGCTGAGTATAGTCGATAAAACGGCGAACCATTAAATATCGTTGCGCGGCCGGCGCCGCGCGCCGCTAATCATACAGAGACGGTTCGCCCGCCGGGCGCGTTTTAAAACGCCGATGCAGCCAAAGATACTGCTCGGGGGCCTTGGCGATTTCGTCTTCGATAGCCCGGTTGATATAGCGCGCGGCCGCCAGACCGTCGTCGTAGGGATAATCTTGCAGTCCGGGGGATATGCTCAGCCGGTACCCCTGGGCGCCGGGTTTACGGATCACCACCGCGGTAACCAGTTCCGGCCTGGCCAGTCTGGCGATGATAAAGGTGCCGTTGGAAGTGGCCGTGCGCTGCACGCCAAAGAACGGCGCGAATACGCTGCCTTTGGGGCCGTAGTCCTGATCGGGGGCGAACCACACGACGCCGCCGCGTTTCAAGGTGTGCACCATACCGATCAGCTTTTTGCGACTGACCAGCTTATTGCCCGACCTTGAGCGCCCCCATTTCTGCACCAGCTCCATCACGTCGCTGTTATGCGGCCGATACATCACGGTCATCGGCCGGCAGTGCCCCAGCATGCGGAAATGCAGTTCCAGCGTCATAAAATGCACGCCGATAACGATAACCCCGCGCTGTTTCTCCTCCGCCGCCCGCAAATGCTCCAGCCCGGTTACCTCGATCCACTTTTTTATTCGTCTGTCGGGCCAAAACCACGCCATGCCCGTCTCCATCAGGCCGATGCCGAGGGAGGAGAAGTTGTCGGTGACTCTGGCGTCGATCTGCCGCGCGTCGGCGTCGGGAAAGCTCAGCTCCAGGTTGCGTCTGGCTATCGCCACCCGTCTTGCTAAAAAACGCATCGAGCGGCGGCCTAACCAGCCGCCAAGCTTAACCAGCATGGGATAAGGCAACTGAACCAGGAGAAACAGCACCCCCAGGCCAAACCACAATAACCAATTCCTGGGATGGACATGGGGTAAAAAAGACTTCCAGCGATTAGGCATACAATAATTGTCTCTACTTATCAGTTCGTTGTCTTTAACCGCGATTTAATAACATGCCTTTGACCAGGTATCGTTGTCATAACTTGCGATATCGCCGATTGCGGCAATCTACACAACCGCCCTGGCGGTACGACGCATAACCTCCGCCAGCAGGGACGTCACCAGCACGGAAGCCGCGAAAGCCGCGACAAAGGTGGTTAACAGTCCGGCACTGAGTATCAGCTCCCTGACCGTCAGATAGAAGATGATGACCCCGATGGCGCTGACGGCGTTACCGCGCACCACCGCGGCCATTTCCCCTCTGCCCCTTTGCGTATGGGCAAATACCGTCAGCGGCCAGGCGATGACCGGTACGGGAGAGAGAACGCCGCTTACCTGCGGCCCCAATATCTGCGCCGAACCGGTAATGGCGAACAGCATCGCGGTCGCCGTCAGCATCCGCAACGGAATATCCCAGAACGGGATCGCCGTTTCCCTGGTCTCTTTTTCCCCGGCGGGAGTTAAGCGCAGAATAATAGCTATCGCCACCAGGCTGATGACAATCACTCCCTGCGGCGCGCCGGCGTATAGCAACAGCCAGGAGATAAGGCCGAAGAGCGCCACCGAACAGACGCACGCCGCCGGAATCGCCAGCGCGCGGGTGGCGACAAGGTAGAAAAGGTAGGTGAGCAATACCGCGCTCAGCCCGGACAGCGCGCCGGATGCCGCCTGAGCGGCGAACTGCGGCCCCTGCTCGATAGCCAGAAAGAGGGCGACCGGCCCGGAGGTCAGCGGCATACCGGAAAGCATGCCGCCGACGAAACCGCCCCACTTCCTGACGGCCAGCGAAACAATCAGCATCAGAACCGGTGTGACGGCCAATTTGATGGCGAATATGTCCAAATACGGCATCTCCTACATTTATATTTATGCAAGTCGCGATCCGCACCAGAGGTTAGCGTTTTTTGACCGCCGCCGAAAACGGGAAACGGTAAGCGTTTTTTTCAACCATCCTGGAACAAACCTGAAAAACCACTGGATACCATACTAAAGATTAAATATATTGCATTATGTTTGAACTAATATTTTTCCCGTTAGGGTTGGATTAGGATATGGTGAAAAGGTGGCCTGTATTCGCCCTGTTTTTACTTTCTACCGCGATAGTTTCCGCTAAAACAGAGCCGTCCAGACTAAGAGATGAAATGTCGCTGGTGCCGGCCGACCAGGTTTATCAAACCGTGGCCGGTATTATCAGTTATTCGTACTGGCCTGAGCAAAATAAAACCCCTACACTTTGTGTATTCTCCTCCGCCTATTTTTTATCCGCCCTGACGGCGTATACGCCAAAGAATCCGGTCTTTAATTCCGTGATAATAAAAAACATTCATGAATTTTCCCCCTCACGATGCGATGCGGTATATTTTGGACAGGAGCCTGTTTCAGCACAGGTAACAATAGCCAACGAATTTCCTGATCATCCATTATTGACTATTGCCGAACAAAACCTGGAGTGTATCTATGGCAGTGCATTTTGTCTGATATTCTCCAATAAAAAGGTGAATTTTTCCGTTAATTTAGATTCTCTGACCCGAACCGGCATCAGGGTTAACCCTGAGGTTTTAATTCTCGCACGCCCACAGAATGAATATCATGAATAAGCAAGGAACTTTTGCTACCCATATAACAAGAAAAATAACCTTCAGGTCCGCACTGACCCGAATTAGCACCATAAGTTTGATTATTACCATGACGGTATCATGGATGTTGATCACCACAGCCTCGCTGATTTCGTTTAAACACTACGCGGAAAAAAACCTTCAGCTATTGGCTTATACTCTTAGCCAGAGCGTGGAAGCCGCGGTGGTATTTCAGGATGAGGTCGCAACGAAAGAAATATTGAAAAATCTTGGTCAACAAGGTCAATTCAATGTTGCAATCGTGACTGACTCCAAAGGGAAAAAACTAACTGAGTGGCGTGCCGTCGATAATATTTCAATGGATCACACTGATAAAGTTATCATGCGCTGGTTATTTCCCCATTCGGTTATCCAGCCTATTTTCCATCGGGGAGAACTGGTTGGCGAAATTGAAATTTCAGGCGCGGATGCAACGGTTAAACAATTTGTTTATTTCTCATTAGTGACGCTGACCCTGTGTGTGATTTTAGCATCGCTCCTGTCTATTCTTGTTTCCCGGCGCTTGCATCGCGGGCTGATTTTCGCGCTGCAAAATATTACCGACGTGGTACATGACATTAGGGAAAACCGTAATTTTTCCCGGCGAATACCGGCAGGAAAAATCACCGAGATAGATCTTTTAGCTCAAGACTTCAACAGCCTGATTGATGAAATTGAACATTGGCAAAACCAGATACTGCAAGAAAACGACTCGCTGCTGCAACGCTCGCTGCGCGACTCGCTGACCGGATTAGCCAACAGAGCCGCATTTTGCAGCGCATTGGAAGAACTGCTCGGCGATGAAGAAAAAAAATCACACATCGCCTTGCTCTTCATGGACGGCAACCGCTTTAAAGACATTAACGACACCTATGGGCACACGGTCGGGGATGAGGTTTTAACCATCATAGCCAAACGCCTGCTGCACTGCGTTGGTAAAACATCACTCCCCGCACGCTTGGGCGGCGATGAATTCGCGCTGATTCTTTTTTCCCACACGCAGGATATGAATAATATCAATGCCGTTATAAAAAGAATACATAAAAAAATCAACGAACCGATCTGTCTGCCCGGCGGAATTAATATTATAATGACGCTAAGCATCGGCGTGGCAATTGCCGATGAGAATTCAACCCTGAAGTCATTAATGGAACAAGCAGATAAAAACATGTATCTGGACAAACAAAATCATCATAACACTACGACTATATAAAACATAAAAACGGGAGATTCTATGAAAGTAGACCTTATGGCCATGCTGTCAGTGATAACAATTTTCGGGATAACAGGATGTCAATCAGCGCCGCCCGATCCCTTCACCCCCGAACAGGTTTCCGTATTACAATCGCAAGGATTTAAAAATACATCAGATGGCTGGACCCTGGCTCCCCGGGACAAAATTTTATTTAGGCATAATAAAGCGACGCTGACGCCTAAAAGTAAAGCGGCGATTAAACATATCGCCTCGGCGCTATCTTCAGTAGGACTACAGCACGCCAGAGTGGACGGACATACCGATAGCAATGGCGATAGCGACTACAACCGCTCATTGTCGCTCAGACGTGCAAATGCGGTTGCGAACTATTATGCACAAAGCGGAAATATACCGCGCAGTAACCTGACTATTCTGGGATTAGGTGAAAAGTGCCCCGTTGCCAGCAATAATACGTTGCGAGGGCGCGCGGAAAATCGCCGGGCCTCGATTATTATCACTACACCTTAATAACACGCAGTATTTCATTCCTTCTATTTACCCACAATAACTGTAGGCCATTCACAATATTAAACGGGAATTAAACGCCTTATAATAATCACCGCCGTTTATTATCGGCAGCATATCTTGCCGCTATTTATAACCACCTTATGGCATTCACAAATAAAATATATTTCACCAACATAATTATGACATTCAATAATACCCATTATTTACATTATCGAAAATAATGGGTGTTATATGGCCAATTATTGTCCGCGATTCACACCAATTTCCTCAATGCGAACGACGTTCCCGTCCTCACTATGCCAGACGTGCTGTACCCGGTTTTGGTTAAGCATAGCGATCTGGTCAGTATGAATAGAAAAACTTCGCGCCACCTCTTCAGAACTTAAATCCTCAACGCGTTGACGCCGTTCGGTTGCAAAACGATACTGATTGTATTTTGCCCAGCCGATTAACACCAATGCATTGAAAATGCCGATGGCAAGATACAGAGAAAAGGTGTTTAGCTCCGACAGCCTGGCGTGGAATCCTTGCCATGGCGATTGCCGTATCGCGGCCAGCAGGCCTTTCTCCAACAGCCAAATAAATCCGCCCCAGCCGCAGAGCGTCATCAAGAAGTCGATCGCGCGCGGAAACAGGCGTTGCTCGGTAAAAATCAACGGAGAATTCATCGGTTACCCCTTTTCAATACCGCGATCGGGACTTTCCCAGCGGGCGCGCTGACGGCGCGCCTTAAGCATTACTTTCGGAAAGCTGACCAGGCTGGTAAATAGACTTAACATCCAGTAAACCATCGGATACCAGATGACCCAAAAAAGCGATCTGCCCATATTTTTCTCATAGCGCCGCTCAATCAGCAGGCTAACGAAAAATTGCACCAGGCAGGTCGCCGCCAGCACGATACCGGTAAAGGCCGGCGGAAACAGATTTTGCACCTGGATGTTTCCCGGCAGCTCAACCAGTTGCCCGATTAAAAACAGCACGATGCTGATGGCGTAGGTAAAGGCCCATACCGTCGAAATGCTGTATTCGAAGAATAGCGCCCAGATACGGCGGTAGCGCCAGGACCACACATTACTCAGGTTCTTTAAAAACACCTCGGCCCCGCCCTGCGCCCAGCGTAAGCGCTGTTTCCACAACCCGCTCAGCGTCTCCGGCATCAGGATCCAGCATAGCGCGCGCGGCTCGAAAAATATCGACCAGTGGCGCAGCTGCAATTTCCAGCTGATGTCGATATCTTCGGTGATCATATCCGAGCTCCAGTAGCCGACATCCGCCAGCGCCCGGCGCCGAAATGCGGCCACCACGCCCGACACGGTAAAAATCATGCCGTAGACACGCTGCGTGCGCTTGATCAGCCCGATAATCGAGGAAAACTCACCGACCTGAATACGCCCGATCAGCGTAGAGCGGGTGCGGATGCGCGGGTTGCCGGTCACCGCCCCCACCCGGGGATTATCAATCAACGGCGCCGCCAGATAGGCCACCGCATCGCGATCCAGCAGCGCATCGCCATCGATGCAGACCAGCAAATCGCTCTTCGCCGCGGCGGCCCCCGTCTGCAACGCGACGGCCTTGCCCTGATTACTGGCCAGATGGATAACGCGCAGCTTGGCGTACTCGCCCGAAAGTTGGTTAAGCACCTCCGCCGTATCGTCGGAGGAACCGTCGTTAATGGCGATAACCTCAATGTTCTGATAACGCTGCGACAACGCGGCTTCGATGGTTTCACGCGCATTCGGTCCTTCGTTGTAACAGGGGATCAGAATGGAAACCAGCGGTTCGCCTTTCAGCGCCGGCGGGACAACGTCCTTCCCCCACCGCCAGTGGCGCTCGTAGTGAAACCAGAAATAGAGGCCGCCGGATATCCACAGTCCCGACATAAACAGCGGCCAGAAAAAGATAAAGTTCAGCATCACTTCACCGGTGAAGGTCAGCAAAATACCGACCGGAATGCTGAGCACCAGGCACAATATAAAGAAAGCGACAATACGATCTCTCATGGCAGCGGATACCACTCTGATGAAAATACGGGGCGAATAACCTTCAGCTCAGGCCGATCGGTTAAGAAATTATCGGGGTAATAGCCATAGCTCTGGGCGCCGTTAAGCTGTAAACATTTCATCCACTCGGCCAGCTGTTCGGCGCTCAGCCAGCGTTCATCCGGCGTGCGCCAGTCGACGGCCTGGAGTTCGAATACCGTTTTATCTAGCGCGCCGGGGCGCTGGGCGACGGTATGCACCAGCTTTTCCAGCCAGGCGTCGCTCTCTTTTAACGGCACGTTTTCCATCAGCGGCATGGCCATCGGCGCGGTCCAGTCATAGGCGGCAAGAAAGTCATCCAGATTCTGCGCGAACCACTCTTCACTCTCCGGCTGCAGAATCGGCAACGCATAGATATTGCGCGCCGTTTTTATCTGCGGTCCGCGGATAGCGCGCACGTGGGACGCCAGCGTCTGGGTAAAGTCAATCAGCGCCAGGCTTTTAAAACGCGTCCAGCGGGAGAACAGCTGCGGATCCTGGCGAATGGCGGCGATGGAGTCAGGGAACCCGGCCGCCTGGTAGGCGCGCAGCGCATCGGGTCCGGCGTCTTCGTCATCGGCCAGCAGGGCATCATCATGAAACAGTATGCCGGCAAACGCCGCATGGGAGGCGAGATCCTCATAAATATCGATGATGCGTTGCCGCGCCTCGGCGTTCCAGGGCGACAGCCGCTTGTACTGCCGGGCGTCGACCCGCAGTCGGCCGCTGGTCAGATCGATTTTTTCAACCCTGGCCGGCGAATCGGCGCCAAAGTCAAAGGCCAGCACCGGCATCCAGGCGTAGACCTTCACATTGGCGCGGGTGGAGAGTTGCCAGGAGACGTGATTAAACAGGTCGGCTCTGACCGGCAGCCAGCGATTGGGGAAGTAGAGGGACTGCACGTTGCCGTCCCCCTGCGCATCGGAAAACGCCTGCAGGAAAACCGTATTGATACCCATATCGGCGACTCGCTGCACCAGCGAATCCAGATTACGCTTTTGCTGCGCCGGGTCGGGATCGTAGACATAGTCCAGATCGATATGCGCTACCCGCATAATCTCCCGTTCCCGTTCATCAACCACCATCTGCGCAAACTGCCTGATGTCAGGATTGTTGGCGACCAGCAGGCGCGGGACGTTATAGAGTTCCTGCGTCGAACCCAGCCCGTCCCCCAACGTCAAGGCCAGTTGATAACCATACTGCTTAATCTGTTGCAGCGCGACGCCCCCCGCGGCGCCATAAGGCCAGACCCACACGCGGGGCGCTTTACCGGTCACCTGGGTAATTCGCCGGGTGATAAGCTTGATATCGTCGTCCACGCGCCGCAGATAGTCGGCCGCGCTTTCATACTGCTTGCGCTCCGGGTAATAGCGACGGTTCACCGCATACGGCTCCAGGTTGCCCTGCGGATTCGCCACGCCGCCGTGATGGTGCGCATAGGTGTGCGCCCCGATCTCCACCAGCCCGGATTGCGCCATTTCACGCACCTGCCACCAGAACAGGAAACGCTCGCGCGGCATCATCTGTCCGCCGAAATTCACCGGCCGATCGGCCGGGGTGTCCAGCCATTCGCCCACCGGCGCCAGCACGGCGGGCCAGCGATAAGCCTGCAGCAGGGGATAGACCCGATAGTAAAAGTTACTGTAGCCGTCATCAAAAGTGAGCAATACCGCTTTGGCCGGCAGCGGCTTGCCGCCGGAGCGGGCCTGAAGAATATCGTCGACCGATACCGGCTGATAGCCATTTTCCCGCAGCCAGACAAACTGCTCATTAAGCGCGCTGGTGCGCACCGACATAAAACGCTGGTCCGCCCCCTCGTCCTCGACATCGTGGTAAGCCAGCACAATAAAATGATTAGCCGGCCATACCTGCTCTTTAACCGGCTGGAGGCGCTCCGCCGGCGCGACAAATACCGGGCGATCGCTCTGTGAACAGGCGGTAATAACCAGCATACCGACCATCATCAATAAATAACGCAAATGTTTCAAAAGCATCATCAGCCCTTCAAAAACGGTAGTTAACATCGAAAGACAGCGATAAATTCTGTTCCCGCTCGCCGTCGTAAGGACGTTTGTCCCAATTCACCATGACTCCGGCGTCAAGAACATCGTTCCAGAGCACCCGCTGACCGTACCCCAGCGAAGTAATGGCCCCGCGCGACTCGCCCTGCTGCCAGTAGCCGCCGGCCCCGGCGACCACTTCCTGACGCCATTCGGTCTCATAGCGACGATAAATCAGATGATCGAGCGTCACGGCGGGCAGTAGCGCCATATCATGGCGCGGACTGTAGTAAGAGCCATCGGACTTGCTGTTGTGGCTGCCGCTTACCGAAGGGGTGAAATCCAGCGTCAGAAAAGCGTCGCTATAGAGCCGCTCTTTCCCGTCAAGGCTATATTCAACCCGTCGGTTACCATCAGAAAACCATCCCGGCGCCAGCGCCATTCGCCACTCCCGCCTTTCGCTTTGCCGCCAGCGCAGATAAGCCTCTCCGCCGTTCGCCGTCACGCCGTTGGTCAGCGCCCGCAGCGGCGTGCGCTTCATCAGTCGCTCCGCGCTGCCCCCTATGCGCCAGCTATCGTCAACGTCATGGCGGCCGGAGAGACGCGCGCCTATTTTTTGCCCATCGCCATAGTTCTGGCCTGAGACTTCCGCCTCCAGCCAATTATCCCGGCTGGAGAACTCAGCGCCGCCTCGCACATGGCGGTTGATGCCCTGCCCTTCGGCAAAGCGTCCCTGATTAAAGGCAAACCCGGAAAACAGGCGCCAGTTATCCGCCATCGGCGCACCGTAAAGCGCGGCGTCAATCTCGGTGTCATGCTTGCCGGCGACGGGGCTGTCGGATTTTATCCCCTGAGTGCCGCCGATGCGCAGTTCCGCCATATGATGAACCCGCCGCAGCCGCTCCAGCCGGCGCGCATCGCTATTTTCCGGATAACGGGAGATCACATCGTCGGCCAGCCGATCGGCCTGGCTCCATTGCTGTAAATCCAGCGCGGTCAACCCTTGTTGGGTCTCCAGCCGAATATCGCGCGGCGCCAGCCCTTCGGCCTGTTTCAGCTCCCTTTCCGCCCGGCGCGGCCAGCCCCGAATCAGGTAAACGCTGGCCAGGTCGACGCGCAGCCCCTGATTTCCCGGCGCCGTATTGGCCAGACGTTCGGCATGCCGCTGCGCCTGCGGCAGCGCATCGTGTAACAATAGCGACTGTAAAAGGCGTTGCTGCCCTTCCAGCCAGCGGTCATTCGGCGCCGGCAGCGGCGAGCCGTAAATACGTCGATGGTGAGGCTCGCTACCGGCGAGTTGAGCGGACAACCGCACCGCCATATCGATGCGTTCGTTTTCCGCCATGCTGTAAAAAAAGTTGTTTTGCTCGTCGAGATGCTGCATTTCCCGCGGCGCGTCGCGCGCCACGGAGCGATAAAGCCGTTCCGCCTTATCGGGCTGTTGCAGGTAAAGGTAGGCCGCCGCCACCCATAGCCGGGCATAGGGCGGTATGGCGTCGTTTTCACGCCGTAAAGATTGATACTCGGACACCACGTCAACCATCCGGGAGCGCGCCAACAGCGCCCCCATCCTGTCGATGCGAGCGAGACGAACGTCGGCTCGCGCGTCGGGGTCGGCGCGCCAGCGTGTCAGCAAGGCGTCGTAACGCGCCAGCGCCCGATCCGCCACGGCGAAACGCTCGCCCTCGGTAGGGCTGGGCAAAAAGGCCATCCGCACCAGCTCGGCGGCGGCTTCCGACTCGCGCTGGCGCAACGCCGCGGGCGGCAGTTCCCCCTGCCGCGCCGCTTTGAGCGCCGGCACGCTGATACGATTACTCGCCAGCACCGCGCTATAATCGCCCAGCAGCGCCCGATTATCCGGGGCGAGCCGCACGGCCTGGGACACCGACGCCAGCGCGTCCTCATTGCGTCCCGCGACGCGTTGCACCCATGCCAGTTCGCGCCAGTGCGCCGCGTCAGGCTGCCGCACCGCCCGCTCCGACGCCAGACTCAGCGCTTCCGCGATCTGACCGGCATCGGTGAGGGTCATAATCAGGCCGCTTAACGCGTCGTCATTATTCGGCGAACGCCGCAGCACGCTACGCCACAATTCGAGGGATTCCGGCCATTGGCGCAAATTACGATAGGATTTGGCGACCGCGGTCAGGGCGCGATCGGGTAATATCGCCACATGTCGGTAACGCCGCCAAATTTTAATTACCTCATGGTCATTTCCGGCCCAGCCATTAATTTGCAGCCAGTCCGCCACTTCATTTGCCGTCAATATACGTTGATCGGATTGTTGCGAAAGCCAGGTCGTCGCCCTGGAAATATCACCCTGCCGGGCCTGAAAAATTAATGCATCATAATCAGATGCTTGTATATATCCAACCCATCCCAGGGAAGCAAAAGTTATTAACCATTTCTTCCACTGAAGATAAAAATGATGCGACCGTGCGTTAAAAAGGGGCATAACAATAGCTCCCAATATTTACAGGATTAATAAAATCTATATTTGCAATGACTCGGCTAGCGCGCCGAACCCGATGAAAATAATGTCGCGCTGCCCGCGAGAAGACGTTGGGATTTGAAGTTGGGGCACCTCTCGTAGACGAAAAAGCGGTTTTAGCGTATAATCATAATACGACTACTTTTTATATCCGTCTAGTATTTATACGCATATGGCCGAACATTCTACAGCAAATTCAGAGCGCCTCCCCAAGGGACGAAGTTGGGGGCTGGAACGTCGCCTCCAGTTCATTGACTTTCGTCTGCGCTGGGAAGGGAATATCAACCGTACGGATCTGACCACCTTTTTCGGGCTCTCCATTCCCCAGGCTTCGCTCGACATTGCTAAATACACAGAAATCGCGCCTGATAACCTGATTTACGATCGCAGCGCCAAAACCTATATCGCCACCCCCGCTTTCGCGCCCATCTATCCGCAAAGCTCGGCTCAGCGCTATCTGGAAGAGCTGCTGGCGACGGAGACGGGAATACTGGAGTCCGACGCCAGCTTTATCGGCACCGCGCCGGAGGTTGACTGGGCGCATTATCCCGCGCGCACCGTCAATGAGCAGACGGTGGAAATCATCGTCAAGGCGATTCGGAAAAAGATGGCGGTTCGGGTCAGCTACCAGTCGGCGACCTCGCTGGATGAATCGCTGCTTTTATCCCCTCATGCGCTGGGACACGATGGGTTTCGCTGGCATGTGCGCGCTTACTGCGACACCCGGCGGCAATTCAGCGACTTTGTGCTGACGCGTATTTTACGCATTGACGGCACCGAACCGACGCAGGTGGATCCCGCCGCGGATAAGCACTGGCATACCATCCTGACGCTGGTCCTGGCCCCGCATCAGGACCTCTCCGCCACGCAAAAGCGCATTCTGGCGCTGGATTACGGCATGGAGGACGGGGAAGTGGCGTTACGCTGCCGGCAGGCTTTTCTGTATCACACCCTGAAGCGCCTGGGCCTGCAAACGGCACAATCCGCCGAGCCGGCCGGCCAGCAGATTGTTTTGAAAAACCGGGCGGAAATTCAACCCTATATCGATGCGCTGCCGAAGGATATCTGATTTGCGCCGCAGCCGGCGCGCCCTTTATGGCCGATAAGCGCGGCGATGCGCATCGCCGCGGGCGGTTATTGATCCACCACTGAACCGTCAACGTGCAGCCGCGTTTTAAGACCCCGGCGGCGATAGGGGAAACGCTCCTCCAGATTATCGGCCAGTTCGATACCGATACCCGCCGCCGTCGGAATTTCCATAAATCCGTCGGTGCATTGGAAAGTGCTTTTCACCATATCTTTTTTCAGCACGCCGTTTTCCACCCCGGTGGCGCCAAATTTTTCCGACAGCGCGGGCTGGTCGTCGCCGGGATATTCCAGCAGGGCGAAATTGGGAATGCTGACGGCTATCTGCAAACAGGCGGCGGTGGACACCGGGCTGAGCGGGTTATGCGGCACCACCATCAGGTCGTGCGCTTCCGCCAGCGCGGCGATCTTCTTCGCCCCGGTAATACCGCCGCACATGCAGACGTCCGGACGCACATAGGAAACCGCATTGCGCTTGATCAGCATGGCGAACTCCTGCGGATTGTTCAGCCGCTCGCCGGTGGCGATGGGAATGTTGATTTTATCCGCGACCTCGGCCATCGAGTCGAAATTATCGGCGCCGATGGGGTCTTCAATAAAGTAGGGATAAAACGGCTCAATGCCGCGGGAAAACACCACCGCGTCCGCCGGCTTCAACCGCCGGTGCACTTCAATGCACAAATCCACCTCATTGCCCACCGCGTCGCGATAGGCGCCGATGCGCTCAATCGCTTCCGCCATTTCCCTGGCGTGGGTGATGAAATACGGGGTATCCCGCGATTCATCCAGAAACGGCGACAGATGACCAATGGCGGTGAACCCCTGGGCCTTGGCCTTCTTCAGGTTTTCAATGGTTTCCTCGGTGGTTTTGCCGCCGGCATGGGCGTAGACCCGCGCCTTGTCCCGGCAGCGCCCCCCCAGCAGATTGTATACCGGGGCGGCATAGTATTTGCCGGCGATATCCCACAGGGCGATATCAATGGCGCTGATGGCGCCCATAATCGCCGCGCCGCGAAAATGCCAGCAGCGATACATATACTGCCAGTGATGTTCTATGCGCAGCGGATCCTGTCCGATAAGATAGGTACGCAGCGCGTCCACCGCGCCCTTCGAGGCATCGAGAAACCCCCAGGCGCCGGATTCGCCGATCCCCTTGAGCCCTTCGTCCGTGGTGATTTCGACAAACAGATACCGATTGACCAGAATGGTCCGTACATCAGTAATTTTCATTGGTAATGCTCTTCCTCGTCGTATGCCGCGTTAATCCCCGGCGTGGGCCGCCGCTCCGGCAAGAAACAGATCCACCGCGCGCCTGACCATCTGGTGAATTTCCCCGGTATCCAGCGGCGCGGGATCGCACTGATAGAGACGGACTTCCGCCTCCGCGGTAATCAGCGCCAGATATTGCAACGCTCGGATACGCGCATCCGCCGGGCGCAGTTCGCCGCGTTGCATCGCTTCCGTCATCAGCATGGTCAGCACATCGATACATTCGGTCGGCCCGGATTGGTAAAACAGCATGCCGATGTTCGAACGCCCCGCTTCCGCCACCACCATGCGATAAACCGCCATCGCGCTGCCGTCATTGGTCAGGACGAACAGCATGCGCTCCCCGAAGCGCATCAGCGTGGTCTCCAGGGAAACGTTCTCCTCCACCTGCGAAGCCAGTTCCGCCACCGCATCAGACAGGTGCACGGTGGTGAAGGCGCGGACAACGGCGACAAACAGTTCTTCCTTGGAAGAAAAATAGCTGTACAGCGTTGCTTTTGAGCCGCCAAGCCGTTTTGCCAGTTCGTTCATCGACGCGCGCTCATAGCCCATCTCCTGAAAGAGTTTGGCGGCGACCTCAATGATAGCTTCGCGACGAGCCTGCGTCCGTACCTTCATTGTCACTCCCGTGATGAAATTTATAAGTAAACCAACCTGTACATTTTCTTGACAAACAAAAAATATCAGTGAAAACTGAACTGTACGGTTTTGTTTTGTTGGCAAACACTACTTTACCGCCCGGATCAAGCCTTGTAAAGGCGGCCAGCGCATGCCCCTGCCGCCGTAGTCGACCTCCGCGAACAGCGGCAGGTTTGGCGCCACTTTTTGAATAGGATGTTTCAAATGAACTCTTCCACCAAGGTATTTCGTTTGGCAATTCTCACTCTGGGCATCGCTTTAGCCGGGTGTGCCGGAACGCAGCCCGCCCTTTACTCGGGCATCGACTCCTCATCGCAGCTGCGCCCGAACAGCGGCGACGAAGCAGACCGCATTCCTTACCGTTATGCTACGCCGGTTGACTGGAAGCAATACGCAAACGTTATTATCGAGCCCGTGGTCATCTATCAGGGCGCCGATAACCAGTTTGACGACATCGCGCAGGACGATCGCCAGGCGCTGGCCCTGTATATGCAGAACACCTTTATCAACGCCCTGAAAACCCGTTTCCAACAGGTCAACGCCGCCGAGCCGCATACCCTGCGCATCAGACTGACCCTGACCGGCGCGGAAACCACCACGCCGGTGGCGGGCACCGTCACCAAGTTCGATTTGGCGGGCGGTCCCTATAATATCGTGCAATCCATCCGCGGCAAGCAAGGCATGCTGGGCGGTTCGGTAAGTTACGCGGTGGAAATTTATGACGCGCAGACCAATCGCCTGCTCCACGCCTACGTCGCCAAGCAATATCCGAACGCGCTTAACGTCGGCGCCACCATTGGTTCGTTAAGCGCCGCCGAGGTAGGGATCGACAAAGGCGCGGAAGAACTGCTCGAGCTGCTGAAGTAAGCATGGCCGGGCGCGATGAAAACCTTTCCCGATCTGGTGATCTGCCGACACTGCGACAGCGTATATCACCGCCGGACACCGGCTGCGGGCGCCGAAGCTCGCTGCCGGCGCTGCGGATTAACGCTGTACCGCGCCAATCCTGTCCCGCTCGACCGCTGGCTGGCGCTGACGATGACCGCGGCCATCGCCTTTATTATCGCCAACCTGTGTCCCATCCTGCAGGTCAGCCTGTACGGCCTGCGCAATGAGGTCACCCTCTGGCAGTGCGTCGCGGCCCTGTCTCACGGCGCCACCCTGCCGCTGGCCGTCTGCGCCTTTCTACTGTTGATGCTGGTGCCCGGCCTGCAAATCCTGCTCCTGGGGTGGATACTGGTCTTTGCGCGTCGCGATCGGGCGGCGCCCGGTTTTATTCCCGCCATGAAGACGCTGCGCCTGCTGCGGCCGTGGAGCATGATCGAAGTGGGGATGCTGGGGCTGATGGTCGCCGCGGTCAAACTCGCCGGCTTTTTACAGGTCGTCTCCGGCGCCGGCAGTTGGGCGCTGGCGGCGCTGATGTTTCTTATCGCCATTATCTGCCGTCAGGATACCCACGCGCTGTGGGAACTTGCAGCCGCGCGGCGCGGCGCCGGAGCCATGCCATGAGCCGACCTTCCCGCGCGCGGCAAATGGGCGTGATTGGCTGCCATTGCTGCGGGCTGGCGTGCCGCTATAGCCACGCCGAACGCCATCCGCCCCGCTGTCCGCGCTGCCATTCCCCCCTGCGCCACCGGCGCGCCGCCGGCCACCGGCTCCCGCTGGCCCTGCTGCTCACGGCGATAATCCTCTACATCCCCGCCAACGTGCTGCCGGTGATGTCCAGCACGCTGCTCGGCAGAGGCGGCGACAGCACCATAAGCGGCGGCATCATCGACTTCTGGCTGTCGGGATCCTACGGCATCGCGCTGCTTATCTTCGTCGCCAGCGTCGTGGTTCCCGGCACCAAGTTTCTGGCGCTCGGGCTGCTGTTGATCGCCTCGGCCTATCGCAGCCGTTGGGCCATGCGCGAGCGCGCCGCGCTCTACCGCCTGACGGAACTGATCGGCTACTGGTCGATGCTGGACGTGGTGGTAGTGGCCATCGTCTCCGCTCTGGTCAAATTTAACGCCTTAAGCGAGGTGGAGCCGCGCAGCGGTATCCTGTTTTTCGGACTGGTGGTGATTTTCACTATGCTGTCCGCCATGAGTTACGACCCGCGACTAATCTGGGATGGTGAAAACGATGCCGAGCAACAATGAACAACGGCCGACGCCAGGGGAGCCGGTCATTATCCGCCGCCGCTGGCGAGGAGCGCTTATCTGGCTGATGCCGGCCGTCGCCGCGCTGATCGGCGTAGCCATGCTTATCCACGCGTGGATCTCCCAGGGCCCGGAAATCACCATCAGCTTTCAGACCGCATCCGGACTTGAAGCGGGCAAAACCGCGGTTAAATACAAAGACGTCACGGTGGGCATCGTCGAATCGATCGCGCTGAGCGACAACAGTTCGCGCGTCGTCGCCACCGTGTCGTTGAATAACAATGCCAAAGATCTCGCCCGCGCCGATACCCGTTTCTGGGTGGTTCGCCCGCGCATCGGCGCCGGCGGCGTAAGCGGCATCGATACCCTGCTCTCCGGGGCCTACATCGGCGTGGACAAAGGCGCCGGAGAGCAGTCCGCCAGGGAATTCGTCGGGCTGGAAACCCCGCCGGCGATGATTAACGGAATGCCCGGCCGTCGCTTCAGGGTGCTGACGGACGATTTGGGCTCGCTGGATATCGGCTCCCCGGTCTACTACCGCCGCGTTCAGGTCGGGCGCATCGTCTCTTATCAGCTCGCGGACGACGGCCGCAGCGTCAATCTGCATATCTTTGTCGACGCCCCCTATGACCGTTTCGTCACCCAGGATACCCATTTCTGGAACGCCAGCGGCATTGACGTCTCGCTCGGCGCCGACGGCTTCCGGCTGAAAACGCAGACCATGACCTCCATCATCGCCGGCGGCATCGCTTTCGCCTCCGCCGATTACCGGCAAAACAGCCCTCCCGCCGCCGATCAGGCGACGTTCACGCTGGCGAAAGACTCCGAATCCGCCATGGCCGCGCCGGACGGGGAACCGATAGTATTTAAATTACGCTTTGAACAATCGCTGCGCGGTTTGGCCATCGGCGCCCCCGTCGAATTCTCCAGCATCAAGGTCGGCCGGGTGGTCGCCATCGCCCTGGACTATAGCCAGTCCGGCTACCGCTTCCCCACCCTGGTAAGCATCGAAGTTTATCCCAACCGGCTGGGCGCGGTGCTGGAAAAACTGCCCAAGGCGGAAAAAGATACCCGGCGACAAACGGCGCTATTCGTACGCGATATGGTGGCGCACGGCCTGCGCGCCCAGGCCCGCGCCGGTAATCTGCTGACCGGTCAGCTCTATGTCTCGCTCGATTTTATCCCCCAGGCGGCAAAGGTTCCCTTTGAGGTCAACGCCTGGCCGCTGATGATCCCGACGGTCAACAGCGGATTCGAACAGCTGCAGGAACAGCTGGCCAGTATCGTCGGCAAGATCGACAAGTTGCCGCTGGAATCCATCGGGCATAATCTGGATAACACCCTCGCCGATTTTGATAAAACCCTGCGGCTGCTCAATAGCCAGACCCTCCCGGAGGCGAACCGCACGCTGCGCCAGACCGGCCAGGTGCTTGCCGCCACGCAGGATCTGCTGGCGGAGGATGCTCCCATGATGCTCAATCTGCAGCAGACATTGCAGGAAATGCGGCGCGCCATGCGCTCGCTGCGGGTGTTCGCCGACCTGCTCGAACGCCACCCGGAAGCGCTGCTGCGCGGCCGTCCGGCAACCCCGTCGGCGGCGGAGCGCGCCGCCTTCTCTCCCCAAGGAGCGAAAAAATGACCGCTTCCATCCGCCGCGCCCTACTGGCCGGCGTATTGCTGCTGGCGGGGTGCGTCGTTTCCACCTCGCCGCGCTACTACACGCTGCTGTCTCCACAGACCGACACGGCCGCAGCCGCGGCGCCCGCCCCGTTCGCCATCGCGGTATTGCCGGTGGGCGTTCCGGTGCAGATTGACCAGCCGCAGTTGGTGGTGCGCCGGGGCGACAGCGGGCTGGCGGTGCTCGACGACGCGCGCTGGCTGAGTCCGCTCAGCGACGAGATCCGCGCCGCGCTCTCCAGCGAACTGATCCAGCGTCTGGGCGCGCAGGACGTTTCCGGTCTGGCGCGTCAGGAAGGGAAGCCGGTGGTGAAAATCCACCTTCAGGTGCGCCGTTTTGACGTCTGGCCCAACCAATACGTGAAGTTTGCCGCGGACTGGAGCCTGGGATTTGCCGACCGCCCCCGATTGGTATGCGGCAGCCAGCTGACGGAAAATACCGCCGGCGGCGAGGCGGACACCGTGCTGGCACAGCAAAGGGTTATCGCCCGGCTGGCGGCGCAGATAGCCGCCAACGTGCGGAATCAGACCGCGGGCCGTCAGGATGGCTGTATCTGAAAATCGATGGGCGTCGAACGCATCCGACGCCCGGTGACGGCTTAACGCCGATAGGCCAGCGAACGCACCAGGCGATCGCCCAGCGACTGCACCAGTTGCACCAGCGCCACCAGCACAATAACCGTGCCGGCCATTACCTGATCGTTAAAACGCTGGTAGCCGTAGCGGATCGCCAGATCCCCCAGGCCGCCGCCGCCAATCACCCCGGCCATGGACGAAAAGCCGATCAGCATCACCACCGTCAGGGTAATTCCCGCCAGAATGGCCGGCAGCGCCTCCGGCAACAGCACTTTGCCGACCACGTGCCAGGCGGTGCCGCCCATGGAGAGAATCGCCTCCACCCGGCCGCGATCCACCTCGTCCAGCGCGTTTTCCACCACCCGGGAAAAGAAGGGAAACGCGCCGATGGTAATGGGCACCACCGCCGCGGTACTGCCCAGCGTGGTTCCCACCACCAGGCGGGTAAACGGAATCAGGGCAATCAGCAGCACCACAAACGGCAATGAGCGGCCGACGTTGATTATCCCTCCCAGCACCCGGTTTACCCACGGCAGCGGCAGCACCCCGTCGGGACGGCTGATAAACAGCGTTACCCCCGCCGGCAAACCGATCAGCACCGTGAACAGCGCCGCCAGCCCCACCATATAGAGCGTTTCCAGCGTGGCGTTCAGCATCAGCGCGTAAAAATCCTCCCAGCTCAGGCGACTCTGCATAAGCGGCTATCCTCCACGCCGTGGCGCTGCAAAAAGGCCCGTTCGGCGTCATAATCCGGCAGCAGCGCCTTGCGCAGCCGCGAGTCGGGGTCGGTGAGCAGCGCGCGCAATGAACCGTTCTCCGCCACCTGCCCCTGTTCCAGCAGCGCCGCGTGATCGCAAATGGCCTTGACCACCGCCAGCTCATGGGTGATCAGTACGATGGTCAACCCCAACTGACGATTGATATCCGCCAGCAGCGCCAGCACCGACTCGGTGGTTTCCGGGTCGAGCGCGCTGGTGGCTTCGTCGCACAGCAGGTAATGCGGGCGCGCGGCCAGCGCCCGCGCGATGCCGACCCGCTGTTTCTGCCCGCCGGAAAGTTGCGACGGATAGGCCAGCGCTTTGTCGCTCAGCCCCACCAGTTCCAGCAGTTCAGCTACCCTGGCCGCCCGTTCCCTGCGGGCGGCGCCGGCGATTTCCAGCGGCACCGCCACGTTATCCCGCACGTTGCGGGCGTGCAGCAGATTGAAATGCTGAAAGATCATCCCGC
Organism: Brenneria corticis; assembly: GCF_003115855.1. GTDB lineage: Bacteria > Pseudomonadota > Gammaproteobacteria > Enterobacterales > Enterobacteriaceae > Brenneria > Brenneria corticis. Next base: position 146,830 of record NZ_KZ819078.1, on the reverse strand, counting down.
TGCGCTGGCGATGCCGGCGCAGCTCCTGCTGCGTCAACGTGGTAATGTCCCGCCCGTCCATCAGAATCCGCCCCGAGGTGGGCCGTTCCAGCAGGTTAAGGCAGCGAATCAGGGTGCTTTTCCCCGCCCCGCTGCGCCCCAGAATGCCGTAGATCGACCCATCGGGAATGGTCAGCGACACGTTCTCCAGCGCGGGCCGGGCGTTATCGGAGTAACGTTTTCCCAATCGCTCAATCACGATCATTATTGCTGTCCCGCCACCGGGATCACCGATCCCTGGTAACGCTGGTTGATAAACTCGGCTATCTGGTCGGACTCCAGATCCTTCGCCAGCTGTTTGATGCGCGGATCGTTTTGCAGCGCCGGCGTCGTCGCCAGAATATTGGCGTACGGGTTATTGTCGGCGCTTTCCAGGCCGAGCGCGTCTTTCGCCGGCACCAGCCCGGCTTCCAGCGCATAGTTGCCGTTGATCACCGCCAGGTCGACGTCATCCAGCGAACGGGGAATTTGCGGCGATTCAATTTCAATAATTTTCAGATTCCTGGGATTTTCGGCGATATCCTGCGGCGTGGCCTGATCTTTTGACGGGTCGTTATAGCCGCTCTTCAGTTTGATCAGCCCCTGGCTTTGCAGCAGATAGAGCGCGCGGCTGAGATTGGTGACGTTATTCGGCACCGCCACGCTGGCGTTGTTAGGCGTCTCGTTCAGGCTTTTATGTTTTCTGGAGTAGATCCCCAGCGGTTCGATATGTACCGTCGCCGCGACGACAAACGTCTTGCCGAGCGCTTTTTCCTGATCGCGCAGGTAAGGCACGTGCTGGAAGTAGTTGGCGTCGATATCGCCATGCGCCAGCAGTTCGTTGGCATTGATGCCGCTGGTCAGCTCCACCACTTTCAGCTTCAGCGACGGGGCGATTTTCTGCGCCTGCGCCAGAATTTCGGCATGAGGCACCGCATCGGCCGCCACCCGCAGCGCGTCGGCGGCCTGCGCCGTAAACGCCAGACCTGCGGACAACGCCATCCCTGTCAAAGAGAAAATGACATGCTTTTTCATGCTGAGCTTCCTTCTTTAGGTTGTTATGGTGTCTTTGGCTGCTAAAACATCCGCGTAATAACGCGCGGCGACATCAGGGTGGGAACGCAACCGTCCCTTGAGATAATTCCAGCCTACGTCGCGCAGCAAGGGATTGTGCGGATCGCTGGCCGGCCCCAGCGCCTTGGCGGCAAGGTGGTCTGGTAAGCGGTAGATCGGCACCACGGCATCGAGCTGGGCGCCGAGGAAAAAGGCGATGGAGAGGCGTTCCCGGCCCGGCGGCGGCGAAACCACCCGATGCACCGTCGCCCGCAGATAGCCGTTGGTCGCCAGTTCCAGCAGCTCGCCGATATTGACGACAAAAGAGCCGGCCAGCGGCAGCGCGTCGATCCAGCGTCCGGGCTCTATTTCCACCTGAAGCCCCTGCTGGTTATCCTGCAATAAAAAGCTCAGAAAACCGGAATCCTTATGGGAACCGACGCCCTGCCGGCTGCCGTCGTTCGGCTGCGCGGGATAGCGGATCAGCTTGATATGTTCATTGGGTTTTTCACCGTACAGCGTATCAAACGCGGTGACCGGCAACTCCAGCGCTTCGGCGAACGCCCGCAGCAGGCGCAGCGACATGCGCGTCATCTCCTGCTGCCATTGCAGCAGCGTGGTTTTCAGTTCGGGAAGCGCCGCTGGCCACAGATTGGGGCCTTGCAGCCGCCGCCAGGCGGGGTCGTTCGCCAGCAGCGACAGCGCGGGACGTTCCGCGCCGATATCAAACTGCTCGCGCCAGTCCGGCTGGCTGCGCGTCAATTCCGAGCCGGCGCGGTTATAGCCGCGAAAATGGGGGGAATGAATCATGGCCACGCGCTGTTTCTCTTCGTCCGGCAGGGCGAAAAATTCCCTCGCCAGCTGCTGTACCCGCTGTTGCAGCGCGTCGCTGATGCCATGATGGGCCAGATAGAAAAAACCGACGTCCCGGGCGGCGCGGTTCAGTTTCGCCAGGAAAGCGGCCCGATGTTCGGCGTTGCCGTCAAGCTGCGATAGGTCGAGTATGGGTAAGGATGTGATGGTGCTCATAGCGGACTCCCGTAATTACGCCGTAAAAAACGTCTGAATAGCTGTCGGAGTCGCTGCAACAACGGTAACAAGACATATGAATCCCTCTGCGAATCAGACCGGCAACGGAACGCACGGTCATAGTTTTCCGGCCATCGCAGCGCCGATAGGCGTTTGCGCTGAGGCTCTCAGATATTAATCCCCATTTTCCCCAAGGGGTAAAATGCAAATAGTGGAAAAGCTCATTCATATAATCGCTATGGCGATCGCCGATTATTTATCCGTCTATCAAGATATGCCGAAAACGGCAAAGAATAGCGTTTTTACGCAGTTAACAACCCTATTTGATTGTGATTTTCTGGCAGCCAGGCTTCTCTACCGGACGGAGAAAGTAATGTCATCATTAACGTTGGAAACAACGCATTTATACGCCGGGCGGGACCTTGATCCCCCCGCCGGACGGCGCATTTCGGTCGGCGTTGCGCATATTGACGGTCGCCAGGCGGATATCGAACATGCGCTTCGGGCAAGTGAGTGACGCCCCATGTCCGCGCCGCGCTATTATCATCATGACGCGCCCTTTACGCTGGAGAACGGTACAACGCTCCCGCGTATCGATATCGCCTATCACACCTATGGCGCGCTTAATCGGCAGCGATCCAACGTCGTCTGGATATGTCATGCGCTGACCGCGAATTCGGACGTTTCAAGCTGGTGGCCGGAGCTGGTCGGCCGCGGAAAGCTGTTCGATCCCGAGCGCTATTTTATCGTCTGCGCCAATGTGCTGGGTTCGCCGTATGGCTCCACCGGCCCGCAAAGCCCGGATCCGCACAGTGGAAAACCCTATCTGCTGGAGTTCCCGTTAATCACCGTCAGGGATATGGTGGCGGCGCACCGTCTGCTCGCCGGGCATCTGGGCATCGAACGGATTTTTTTGCTCACCGGCGGCTCCATGGGCGGACAACAGGCGCTGGAGTGGGCGATACAACAGCCCGAGCGGATTCAGCACGCGGCGATACTGGCGGCCAACGCGGCCAGTTCTCCCTGGGGACTGGCGTTTAATGAAAGCCAGCGGCTGGCGCTGTCCGCCGACGGCACCTTCGACGGCGTCAACCCGCACGGCGGCAAACAGGGGCTGATGGCCGCCCGCAGCATCGCCCTGCTCTCTTATCGCAACTTCCATACCTACCAGCACACCCAGGCAGAGCAGGATTGCCACAAATTCAGCCAGTTTCTGGCCGCGTCTTACCAGCGCTATCAGGCCGAAAAATTTATCCGCCGCTTTGATGCCTACAGCTATTGGTGCCTGATCAACGCGCTGGACAGCCATAATATCGGCCGAAATAAAAAGAGCGCCCAGGCGGAACTGGAAAAGATCAAAGCCAGAACGCTGGTGGTCTCCATTACCTCCGACCTGCTGTTCCCCCCGCCTGAGCAACGCTATCTGGCGCAACATATCGCCGATGCGCATTATATGGAAATGGATTCACTCTACGGGCACGATGGCTTCCTGGTTGAAACCGCAAAACTGGCAACGATAATCGGTTCATTTCTGCACCACGCGCCTATCGCGCAACTGAGCGCCGACCGCCGCCTGCCCGCCGGACATTAACCCGCGCGCGTTAAGCCGACATTCTCCCTGCGTCAGACAACGTTCGCCCCCGTTACCAGGCTGACTTCCCCCCGCCGGGTTTGCCTGCGCAGGGCGGTTTCCTTTTTTCCGTCGCCGGAAGTATATACGTCCGAACTGCTGCGCGCCCATACATCCGCACGGCTAAACAGGATTTTATATTACATATATGCATATTCATTGGTGATTTATTTCGTTCATCCGGTTTCACGGCGGATCTAATATGGTGCATCATCTTTCCCCGATCAGGACGGAAAACCATGGCGATCCCCTCTTCCGTGCTCGACTTTATCGGCCAGACGCCGTTGCTTGAGCTGACCCATTTCGACGCCGGCCCCTGTCGGCTGTTTGTAAAACTGGAAAATCAGAATCCCGGCGGGTCGATCAAAGACCGCGTCGCCTTATCGATGATTGAACATGCGGAACGGCAGGGATGGCTGCGGCCGGGAGGCACCATTATTGAGGCCACCGCCGGCAATACCGGCCTGGGACTGGCGCTGGTGGCCGCGCTGAAAGGCTATCGGCTGGTGCTGGTGGTGCCGGATAAAATGAGCCGGGAAAAGATTTTTCATCTGCGGGCGCTGGGAACCGAAGTGCTGCTGACGCGCTCCGACGTCGCCAAAGGGCACCCGGATTACTATCAGGATTACGCCCGCCGCCTGGCGACGGAAATTCCCGGCGCCTATTACATCGACCAGTTCAACAACCCGGCCAACCCGGAGGCGCACTACCGCTCCACCGGCCCGGAACTGTGGCGGCAGTTGGATCATCAGATTGACGCGGTGGTGGTGGGCGTCGGCTCCGGCGGCACGCTGGGCGGCCTCAGCCGCTACTTTGCGCAGGTGTCGCCGCATACCGAATTCGTGCTGGCCGACCCGGAAGGCTCAATCCTCACCGACTACCTGCGCCACGGCAAGGTGGGCGAGGCCGGAAGCTGGCGGGTGGAAGGCATCGGCGAAGACTTTATCCCCGAGCTGGCCGATTTCAGCCAGGTCAAACAGGCTTACGCCATCAGCGATGCCGAATCCTTTACGACGGCGCGGGAATTGCTGCGTAAAGAGGGCGTTCTGGCCGGCTCGTCGAGCGGTACGCTGCTGGCCGCCGCCCTGCGCTATTGCCGCGCCCAGACGGAGCCGAAGCGGGTGGTCACCCTGGTGTGCGACAGCGGCAACAAATATCTCTCCAAAATGTTCAACGATTACTGGATGGTGGAACAAGGATTGATCAAACGTCCGCCGCACGGCGATCTGCGCGACCTGATCACCTACCGGCACGACGAGGGCGCCACGGTGTCGGTGGCCCCCGACGATACGCTGGCGGTGGTCCATGCCCGCATGCGCCTGTATGACATCTCTCAGCTTCCTGTGCTGGAAAACGACCGGGTGGTGGGCATCATCGATGAGTGGGACCTGCTCAACAGCCTGAAAAAAAATGCGCAGCACTTCTCGCTTACCGCCCGCGAAGCGATGACCGATCGGCTAAAAACCCTGCGTAAGGAGGCGTCGCACGATGAGCTGCTGGCGACCTTCGATCAGGGACATGTCGCCATCATTCTGGATGGCGAACGCTTTCTGGGGCTGATTACCCGCACGGATGTGCTGAATCACTGGCGGCAGACGCTGCGCTGATCCCCCATTTTCTGACATAACAAGGAATATGCCATGAGCCGTTTTGATACCCAGACCGTCCACGCCGGCTATACCCCCGACGGCACCGGCGCGGTGATGCCCGCCATTTACGCCACCTCCACCTTTGCCCAACGCGCGCCGGGGGAACACGCCGGCTATGAGTATTCCCGCAGCGGCAATCCGACCCGCGGCGCGCTGGAAGCCGCCATCGCCGAACTGGAGGGCGGCACGCGGGGATTCGCTTTCGCCTCCGGGCTGGCGGCCAGCTCGACGATCCTCGAACTGCTCGATCACGGCAGCCATGTGGTGGCGGTGGACGACCTTTACGGCGGCACCTGGCGGCTGCTGGAAAACGTGCGCAAACGCACCGCCGGGCTACAGGTCACCTACGTCGACCCCGCCGATACCCAGGCGCTGGAGCGCGCCATCACCCCGCAGACCCGTCTGATCTGGGTCGAGACCCCGACCAATCCGCTGCTCAAGCTGGCGGATCTGGCGGCGATAGCCGCCATCGCCCAAAAACACCGGCTTATCAGCGTGGCGGATAACACCTTCGCCTCCCCCGCCCTGCAACGACCGCTGGATCTGGGATTCGATATCGTGATCCATTCCGCCACCAAATACCTTAACGGTCATTCGGACGTGATCGCCGGGCTGGCCGTGGTGGGCGATAACCCTGAACTGGCGACCCAGCTCGCCTATCTGCAAAACGCCGTGGGCGGCATCCTCGATCCGTTCAGCAGCTTCCTTACCTTAAGGGGAATTCGTACGCTGGCGTTGCGTATTGCGCGTCACAGTGAAAGCGCGCTGGCCATCGCCCGCTGGCTGGAACAGCAGCCGCAGGTGAAACAGGTCTACTATCCGGGGCTGCCCAGCCACCCGCAGTACGGGCTGGCGCAGCGGCAGATGTCCGCCGCGGGCGGCATGATCTCGGTGCGTTTGCAGGGCGACGAGGGCTACGCCCGCGCGGTTATCCAGAAAACCCGGCTGTTTACGCTGGCGGAAAGTCTGGGAGGCGTGGAAAGCCTGATCAGCCAACCCTTTGCCATGACGCACGCCTCGGTGCCGCTGGAAAAACGGTTGCAAAAAGGGATAACGCCGCAGCTATTGCGCCTCTCCGTCGGCATCGAAAACCCGCAGGATCTGATCGACGATCTGCAGCAGGCGCTGAATACGCAGGAAAACAATCTGTAGAGACAAAAAGATGGCGGATGACGGCGATAACGCCGTCATCCTCAGAGCATTGACAAAGTAGCCATTGGTAATAGCGACTCCAAATCCGTCATTCCTTTAGGTCCCCGCTTTTGCGAGGAGGAATCTTTTTTATATCAACGCACTAGCCGACAGTAGATCCCCGCCTGCGCGGGGATGACTCTGCCGGAGCGGGGTTGTCAGCAATCTCAGGATGGCGGGGATTAATACCTTTCCAGCCAGTGGGCATAAGGGGCGGGCAAGGTCCAGGAAGGACGCTCAATGCCCAGTTCCTTCGCCGCGAAGTAGCTCCAGTGCGGATTAGCCAGATGCGCCTTGCCGACCATCACCAAATCCAGCTGTTCGGCGGCGACGGCCTGCTGCGCAAGGTCGGGGGTGCCGAAGCCCCAGGCGGACGACACGGGAATATCCGCCTGCTGACGAACCTGCCGGGCTATCGGCCCCAGAAACGCCGGCGCCCAGGGAATATTTGCCTCCGGCGTCGAGAAACCGATACTGACGCTGAGCATGTCCAGCCCCGCTTGTTTAAAGCGGCGCGTCAGCTCAATCGACTCCTGTAGCGTCTCCTCATCGCGCCCGTCAAACTCAATCACGCCAAAGCGGGCGGTCAAGGGTAAGCGCTCCGGCCACACCTCGCGCACCGCCGCCAGCGTTTCCAGCACAAAACGGCTGCGGTTATCGAAACTGCCGCCGTAGCGATCGCCGCGCTGGTTGGAATGCGCGGAGAAGAAACTCTGCCCCAGATAGCCGTGGGCGAAGTGCAGCTCCAGCCACTCAAAGCCCGCCTCTCTCGCCCGCCGCGCCGCCGCCACAAAATCATGGCGCACGCGGTCGATATCTTGCTGCGTCATTTCCCGCGGCTTTCTGGGCAGATTGGCGCCGTAGGGGATGGCGGACGGGGCGATGGTCTGCCAGCCGCGCGGGTCGCCCTCGGCGATATGGTCGTCCCCTTCCCACGGAATATTGGCGCTGGCCTTACGCCCGGCGTGGGCGATTTGAATGCCCGGCACCGACCCGGCAGCCTTAATCGCCTTGACCACCGGAACGAACGCCTGCGCCAGCTCATCATTCCAGATACCGGCGCAGCGCGGGGTAATGCGCCCTTCCGGCGCCACCGCGGTGGCCTCGACGATCACCAGTCCCGCGCCGCCGCGCGCCAGCGATGCGTAATGCACCTGATGCCAGTCGTTGATCAGGCCGTCATTGGCGGAATACATGCACATGGGCGGCACGGCGATACGGTTGCGCAGCGTGACATCTTTCAGTTTAAAGGGTTGAAATAGTGCTGACATGGGCGTTTCCTATATGGGTTAGGGGATAGTTCTATATTTCGATATTATTCGAATAATAGATTTTAAACAACCCGCCCGCTATAATTCGCCCATGAGAGCATTCAAACACCCCACAGCCGATGAATTTGTCCTTGAGCGCGTACTGTACGCCTTGAGCGATCCGGTACGCATGGAGATTGTCCGCCGCCTGGCCCGCATGGGCGAAGCCACCTGCGGCGATCTCGACGGCGGCCGCCCGAAATCCAGCGTCTCCCACCATTTCCGGGTATTGCGTGATTCGGGCCTGATCCACACCACCAATATCGGCACCACCCATATCAACCGCCTACGCCACGGCGAAATGCAAAGCCGCTTTCCGGGATTGCTGGATACCATTTTGGCGCAGCGGATCGAGGTGTAGCCCGGCGGCAGTTGCAGAGTGAACGGTAGACGTATGACGCGCATATTTCACAAATCAGAAATTGCTTTGCCAATATAGGAATATAGAGCCGCCGGATTTTCCATTACCCTGATTTCGCCCGCAATACAGAAGGTGAGTGACGGATGGATTACTACATTGGCATTGATATCGGCACCTCGAAAGTTAAATCAGTGCTGTTTGACGGCGAGTTTAATGAACACCAGATCGCCTCCGCCGCCAACGTCACCGAGACGCCCCATCCAGGTTATGCGGAACAGGATATGGACGGCCTGTGGCAAGGGGTGTTGTCGACATTAACCACCCTGGCGCGCTCCCCCCTGCTGCGGCGGGGACGGTTAAAAGCCATCGGGCTGACGGGTCAGGGAGAAGGCGTATGGCTGAGCGATCGCCGGGGAGAACCCATCCGCCGCGCCATACTGTGGAGCGATACCCGCGCGGCGCAGCGGGTGGCGCAGTTAAAACAGGATCCGGCGCTTGAAGCCGCGCTGTTCGCCGCCACCGGCTCCCCGCTGCTGCCGTGCAACAGCAGCCTGATCCTCCACTGGCTGGCGCGGCATCAACCCCAGTCGCTGCACGCGGCGGACTACTTTTTCTTTGCCAAAGACTGGGTGCGCTTTCGCCTGACCGGCAGGGCCAACCTTGAATTAACCGATGCCGGCACCTCGCTGCTGGACCTGCGCCATGAAACCCTGTCGGACGCGGTGCTGGATGCGCTGGATCTGCGCCCGTTCCGCCGCCTGTTTCCCCCGCTGCTGCAACCGCAGGAGACGGCCGGCGCGCTGGAGGAAGATATCGCCGCGCTGACCGGCCTGCCGCCAGGCACCCCGGTGTGCGCCGGCGCGCTGGACGTCTCCGCCGCCGCGCTGGGTATCGGCGCGGTTCATGACGGGGATATTTTCACTATCCTCGGCACCACCTGCTGCACCGGGATTGTCTGCCGCGGTCTGGCGCGCGTCAGCCCCAAAACGCGCTTTGTCGCCCATGCCTGGCCGGGCCACTACCTCAATCTGTTCGCCATGCAGTCCGGCACGCCGAACATTGACTGGGCGCTGGCGCAGTTGGCGGAGACCACCGACTTCGACGAGCTCGGCAAACGCATCGCCCGCATTGCGCCGGGCAGCGACGGCGTGTTTTATCAGCCTTACCTGAACGGCGAACGGGCGCCCTTCTACAGCCAGTACGCCCGGGCGGGCTTCTTCGGCATCGGCCAGCACACCACCAACGATCACCTGTTGCGCGCGGTGTTCGAAGGGCTGGCCTACGCCATCAAGGACTCGCTGACCGATTACCCTGACGGCGGCGATCTCTATATCGCCGGCGGCGGCGCGGCCTCCCCCTGGTGGCTGCAAATCATCGCCGACTGCACCGGGCGCAAGGCGATCGCCAGCCCGGTGAAAGAGCTCAGCGCCCGCGGGGCGGCGGTGCTGGCGGCGCTCGCCGTGGGCGAAAAAATCGTTCCCTCGGATCTGGCGGGCGATGCAGGGCGGCAGGCGTTTACCCCCGATCCCCGCGCCCATCGCCGTTACCAGACGCTGTTCCCCATCTTTCGCCAGCTGCGCGACCAGTTACAGCCCCTGTGGCTGGCCCGCGAACAGGCGCTAAACACGCTTTCAGAAGAGCCGCTATTATGAAAATCATTTTTACCGCCGAGTATGACGGCAGCCTCGATCGGTTTCGTCGGCTGGGCGATCTGGTCCTGGACGGCTGGGCCGTCGGCAAACCCAAACTGAGCGAAGCGGCGCTGATTGCGCTGGCGCAGGACGCGGAGATTATCATCACCAGCTATGACGACATCACCGCCAAGGTGATTGCCGCCTGCCCGCGCCTGCGGCTTATCGCCTGTACCCGCGCCAATCCGGTGAATATCGACGTCGCCGCGGCGCGGGATCGCGCGATTCCGGTGATCTATACGCCGGGGCGCAATGCCGATGCCGCCGCGGAACTGACGCTGGCGCTGATGCTCAACGTCGCGCGCCATATTCCGCAGGCGCACGCGGCCTTGAAGCGCGGCGAATTCACCCGCGACGATCGGCAAAGCCACGCCGCACAAACCCGCGCCGCGCAGCCCGGTCTGCGGCAGGACGTGGTCTGGGACGTCACCAAAGAGAGCCCGTACGAGGTGTTTAAAGGCAGCGAACTGCGCAACAAGGCGCTGGGCATCGTCGGCTACGGCAGCATCGGCAAACGGGTGGGCAGGCTGGCGCGGGCGTTCGGCATGCAGTTGCTGATCGCCGATCCCTACGTCGCGGCGGAGGAAATTGACGAACCCGGCGTACGCAAAACCACGCTGGAAGCGCTGTTCGCCGAAGCGGATTTCGTCAGCCTGCACCTGAACAGCACCCCGCAGACCAGGGGCCTGGTTAACGCCGCGCTGCTCAATCGCATGCGGCCGCACGCCTACCTGATCAACACCTCGCGCGCGGCGGTGGTGCGCGAAGAGGATCTGATCGCCGCCCTGCGCGGCAAACGGCTGGCCGGCGCCGCGCTGGACGTCTACGACAGCGAGCCACTGTGGCGGCATCATCCGTTTATCACCGAATTCGACAACGTGGTGATCACCCCGCATATCGCCGGCGCCACGCGGGAAACCCTGAGCAAACACACCGCGATGATCGCCGCCGAGCTGGAGCGTTTCGTCGGCGGCGAGCCGCTGTTGTATGTGTGGAAGTAGGCGGAGCGTTGACCCCCACCCGGCCTCCCCCTTGTCAGGGGGAGGAGCTAATCGCTCCCTCCCCTGCGACTGTCTCTTATACACAAATCCAGGGAACCTTTAGAGGCCATGTGTATTCTGGTCTTGGGGTCATTCTTTGTTCTTTGTTCTTTGTTCTTTGCTTTTCGTCGGCGTAAGAAATCACGCTGAGGTGGACGACCCCGCGAATGCGCCGCAGGGAAGCGGCGCAAGCCAGTGCCGCGTCGGGAACGCGTCACTGGCGGTTCGGGAAAGGGGGCGACCGCCGAAGGCATCGCGTCAGCGACGTGATTTCAGCCACAAGCCCGGGTCCGGAGGGTGGTGGCGCTTGAACCACCCTGCGTCGGGCGCGTGCTGCGACATAGCAGAGAAATGACGGCCTTCTAGCGCACGAAATAGCGCTGAACTCACATATACCGTTAACAGTATATGTGACTAAGAGACAGCCCTTGCCAGGGGGAGGAGCTAATCGCTCCCTCCCCTGCGAAGGGGAGGGTCAGGATGGAGTATTCACATTAATTTCACCAGGTTACAACGTCTCCGCCTGCGCCATAAACCGCAGGGTCTCCTCCCAGTCCACCACGCCGGCGTCGGAGCCGAGGCCGGTGGCCACCAGGCCGGAAACCGCCGACCCGAGACGGCAGGCGCGCTCAAGATCCCAGCCGCGCGCCAGCCCGGCGATAAAACCGCCGCAGTAGCTGTCGCCGCAGCCGGTGGTATCCACCACCGGGACCCGATAGGCGGGAATATGCAGCGAAAAATCCTGCCCGAAGACGTAGGAACCATCGGCGCCGGCTTTAAAAATGCATACCCCCACGCCCCGATCGAGAAAGAACGCCGCGCTGTCGGCCAGCTTCTCCCGCCCCGACAAAAACGTCGCTTCCTGGCGCGACGGCATAAAATAGTCGACATCGGGCAGCAGCGGCGCCAGCAGCGACAGGGTGCCGCCGTCCGGGGCGATCAGGTCCAGACTGGTGGTCACCCCGCGCGCTTTGGCATGGCGCAGCAAGCGGGCGCTCTGCCCCTGATCCATCCTGGCCAGCAGCCCGGTGCCGCCGTGGTGCAGAAAGCGCGTATTGCATACCGCGTCAAAATCCTGCTCGGCGATAAACAGCCGGTCGGAGGCGCCGCGATAATGCAGCGCCGAACGCTCGCCGTCCGGGCGGATCGCCAGAATGGTGGCGGAGGTCTCCGCCTCGCGGGTGCGCTGCACCAGCGAGCAATCAATCCCCAGCCGCTGATAGACGCCGAGAATAAAGTCGGCTTTTTCATCCTCCCCCAGACAGGCGGCGGTGGCGGTGCGGATCCCCAGCTTGGCGGCGTTCATCGCCGCGCCGCTGGCCGTACCCGCCGGATTCAGGCGGATCTGATCGATAAACTCCACCCCGCCGCCGGGCGGGAGGGCGCTGACCGGGCGACCGGCGATATCCAGAATGGTTAACCCGACAAAAACCGCATCAAACTGACTCACTTCGACTCCTTTTATCATCTCAAGCCCTGCCCGTCTTCGTTTACCGGCGCTGCCGCAGGCGCCCCTGCAAAAACGACAGCGCCAGCGCCACCACCAGAATAATGCCGGCCAGGGCGTCTTTTACCATAAAATTCAATCCCATCAGGTTCAGTCCGTTGGCGATCATGCCGAGGAACAGCACGCCGATCAGCGTACCCGGCACGTTCGGCCGCCCGTGCGCGTGAAACGCGGTGCCGATAAACACCGCCGCGATGGCGTCCATCAGGTACGCCTGCCCCGCCAGCGGAGTAAACTGCCGCAGATTGGCGGAGAGGATCACCCCGCCGACGGCGCAGGTCATTGAAGAGACAATCAGCAGCCAGAACAGCGTGCGCCGCACGTTGACGCCGGCGATCAGCGCCGCCGGCGCATTCAGCCCGATGGCGTGGATGCGCTTACCGGCGATGGTGCGCTCAAAAAACAGGTAGTAGATTACCAGCAGCGCCAGCCCGATAAGGATCGGCAGCGGTATCCCCCACAGGTCGCCCACCGCCAGCTGGTGATATTCCGGCGCCATGCGCCGGTAGGCGATCGGGCCGCCGCCGTCGGTATAGATACGCTCGACGCTGCTGCCGATAAACCAGGTGCCCAGCGTGGCCAGAAAGGGTTTTATGCGGCAATAAATAATCAGCCCGGCATTCAGCAGCCCTACCAGCGCGCCGCCCGCCAACGCCGCCAGCACCGCCGCCTGCCACGGCAGCTGATAGACCTTGAGCGCCACCAGCGCGAACGCGGCGCCGAAGTCCAGCGCTACCCCCACCGACAGGTCGATGCCGCCCGCGGTGACCACCAGCGTCATCGCCAGCGCCACGATCAACAGCACCGCGCTCCCCTGCAACAGGTTGCCCCAGTTGCCGAAAGTCAGAAATACCGGGCTGCTGAGCGCGAAGAACAGCAAAAACGCCAGCAGGATAAGCAAAAAGCCGTAGCGGACAAACAGCGTCAGCAGCGGATTGTCCCGCCGGAGCAAGTCCGGGGAAGGCATAACGCTCTGCTTCACGATGCGCGCCTCCGCCGCTGTAGCGAGGCCGCGCCCAGCACCAGCAAAATCAATGCGCCCTTGATGGCGCCGACCCAAAAGATATCCACCCGCAGCAGCGCCAGCCCGTTTGACAGCGCATTGACCAGCAGCGCCCCCAGCAGCGCGCCCCAGATGGTCACCACCCGGCGGCGGGAAAACGAGGCGCCGATAAAGGTCGCCAGCACCATCTCCAGCAGCAGCGGCTCCGCGGTGCCGGGCGAGCTGCCGGAACCCTGCGCCAGCAGCGTCAACGAGGCCAACGCCGCCGCCAGCGCCGCCAGCAGATAGGAACCGGTCACCAGCGCGCGCACGGAAAGTCCGGACATCTGCGCCGTTTCCGTATTGCCGCCGGCCACCTGCAAATGCTGCCCCCAGCGGCTGTGGTGAACAATAAACTGAAACAGGACGAAAACCAGCAGCATAAACCACACCGCCAGCGGCAGCCCCTGCAGGCTGTTATCGCGAAACGCCACGATAGCCGGATCGCCGACGCTGATGCGCCGCTGCCGGGTAAGCAGATTGGTCAATCCGGTGAGCGCCACGGAACAGGCCAGGGTCGCCAGCAGCGGCGGCAGACGCACCAGCACCACCAGCAGCGCATTCAGCCCGCCCGCCAGCAGCGCGGCGCAAAGCGCCGACAGCGTCAGCCACAGGTAGCCGTCGCCGCCGTTGGTCAGGCCGTGACTGACGATCGCCACCGCCAGCACCGCAATGGCCGGCAGCGACAGATCGATGCCGCCCGCCACCACGTCGTCGCCGCCGCCGGCGATGACGCACACCAGGCCGAAGCACAGTATCGCCAGCGGCGCCGTCTGGCGCAGAATAATGGCGATATTCTGCCAGGAGAGAAAATAGGGCGCCTGCAGGCACAGAAACAGCAGCAGCGCGGCGAATAACAGCAGCGGAATTTTATCGAGCAGCGCCGACGGCCGCCAGCCGGCCGGCACCAGAGCGGCAAGAGGTATCATATTGCTTCCTTTTCCGTTTCCGCGCCGCCGCTGGTCAGCGCCAGCAGCGCGTCGACGGAGAGTCGTTCGGTCGCCACATCGGCAATCAGTTCGCCGCGCCACATCACCAGAACGCGATCGCACAGCCCCAGCAGTTCGCCGGCGTCGCTGGAGGAGACGATCACGCTGCGCCCCTGATCCGCCAGTTGGCGAGTCAGCTGGTAGATTTCCGCCTTGGCGCCGATATCCACGCCCAGCGTCGGCTCGTCCAGGATAAACAGCGTGCTGGCGGTACTCAGCCAGCGGGCCAGAATCACTTTCTGCTGATTGCCGCCGCTCAGATAGCGCACCGGCAGGCCGACCTCGCGCGGACGGATATCCAGCTTATCGGCCAGCTGGCGCGCCCGCTGGTTGGCCCTGGCGCGCCGCAGCCAGCCGTGGCTCGCCACCGCGGGCAGCGAGGAGAGATTGATATTGTCCGCCACCGACCAGGGCAAAAGCAGTCCCTGATGGCGACGGTCGCGCGGCACCAGCGCCATTCCCAGCGCAGTGGCCCGCACCGGGGAGCGGATGCGGCGCGCCACGCCGTCAATTTCGATACGTCCGCCGCGCGCCGGGGTTAAGCCATACAGCGTGTCGATAAGCGCCTCGCGCCCCGATCCCAGCAGGCCGGCGATGCCGACAATCTCGCCCCGCGCCAGCGAAAAGCCGAGCGGGCGGAAATGCCGCCCGTCGGTCAGCCTATCCACGCGCAAAAAAGGAGGCTCGGATGCGGCGACGCGACGCGGCGCGGCGAACAGGCTGTTAATATCGCGCCCCACCATCAGCTGGATCATGCCGTCGATATGCCGTGCCGCCTCCCCCTGCAGCGTGTCGACCTTGCGGCCGTTGCGCAGCACCGTGACACGGTCACAAATCTCTGCTATCTCATTGAGATAATGGGAAATATAGATAATGGCGATGCCGCGCTGCTTTAGCGCCAGAATGGTTTGCAGCAGCAGGCCGGCCTCGCGCGCCTCCAGCGGCGCCGTCGGTTCGTCAAACACCACCAGCCGGGCGTTGCCGTCGATCAGCGCCCGCGCTATCTGCACCAGCTTGCGTTCCGCCAGGCTCAAATCGCCGATCAGGCGGTTGGCGTCCATCGGCAGTTGCAGCGTTTGCTGAAAGAAACGCTCGGTTTCCCGGCGCATCCGCCGTCGATCCAGACCCAGCCAGCGATGGCGGCGCTCCTGACCGATAAACACCGATTCGGCGACGGTAAAGTGCGGGATCAAATGGAGTTCCTGATGGATAACCCGTACGCCGTGGGCGTGAACGGCGGCGGGCGTGACCGGGTTAATCAACCGGCCGTCGAAGCGGATCGCGCCGCTGTCCGGGGCGTATACCCCGGCGAGAATTTTAATCAGCGTGGACTTTCCCGCCCCGTTTTCGCCGATCAGGCCGAGGATTTCCCCCGGCCGGGCGTGCAGCGAAACATCGTCGAGCGCGGTAACGCCGGCAAAGCGCTTGCCAATCCGCGTCATCGCCAGCCCCGGCGACGCCGGGTCCGCCGCCTGTTGATGCGCCGTCATGGGTTACTTCAGCTCGCCGTAACCGAGTTGCTTATAGGCCGCTTTGGCCTCCGCTTCCCCCTTCACCGGCAGCACCGGCACAAAGGTTTGCGGCAGCAGGGCTTCGCCGGCAAAGTGGCGGGCCACGTTTTTCGCCGCCAGGGTGCCGATCAGACGCGGCTGCTGCGCGACGTTGGCGACAAACGGACTCTCTTTTTCCGCCATGATTTCCAGCGTTTCCGGACCGGCGTCAATCGCCGTCACTTTCACGTCCTTGTCGCGCCCGGTCTCTTCCAGCGCCTGCACCACGCCGATGGCCGGCTGGTCCCAGCACGCCACGTGAATCGCATCCAGCGTGCCCTTCGGATGCTGGCTCAGCAGCTCAAGGGTTTTCTTGCGCGCGTCTTCCGGCGAGTTGGAGTATTGCTCCGCCAGCTCCGGCTGAATGATTTTGATGTCAGGATAGTCCTGCAATACATATTTCCACAGGTCGTAGCGGATGCCGCAGATGCGCAGCGAGTTGGAGAAGGCGTTGAACACCGCGACATTGCCCTTGCCGCCCAGCACGTCCGCCGTGTAACGCCCGATGGTGGAGCCGATGGCATAGTTGTCGGAGGTGGTGTTGTTGATGGAATACGGCGAAACGTGGTCGACGGTAAATACCGGGATGCCCGCGTCGCGCAGCGCCTTGAACTTGGGCTCCACCGCGCTGTCCCCCAGAATGCTGACCACCGCGTCCACCTTGCGCGACAGCAGAATATCGTGGTTATTGGCGTGCACCTGATTGTCGCGCCCGCCGTCCACGCCCACCACGCTGCCCCCCAGTTTTTCTATCTCTTCGGTCGCGCCCTTGTACGCCTCGCGATCCCAGAAATGTTGCGTTCCCACCACGGCGACGCCGATGGTTTTTCCCTTGAGCGAAAGCGATTCATCCGCGGCCTGAGCGTTGCTGGCCAGGCCGATCAGCAATGCCAGCAGACCTATACGACGAAAATGAGCGGTCATGGTTTTTTATCCTAATTTTTATACAGTTAGTCGCGATAAGGGATGCTAACAGTAGAAAAATTTAAATCTAAATAACAAAAATGATAATAGCTATTAACTAATCGGAAATAGCGTTAACCGCTGGTTAAAAATATTAACACACCCGGCTTTTGGCTATAAAAACACTGGAATAAGATATAAATAAAGCGTCTTGTTTTTTATCCATAGAAAGATAATGGTTAACGGACTAGCGATGAATACCCGAGGTGAAGACCATGACCACTCTGTCCATTTTCCAGCGTCCGCAAATCGCCCAACCGGTGCGACAGCTCTCCCGCTTCGACGATATCGCCGCGCTGCTTGCCGGCGCCGGCATTCAACTGGAGCACTGGCCCGTCGACGGCATCAGCCACGAAGCCAGCAGCGAAGCGCTGCTCGCCCACTTCCATGACGAGATTGAACGGCTCAAGCAGCAGGAAGGCTATACCTCATCTGATGTGATCAGACTGACGCCGGATCACCCGCAGCGTCAGGAACTGCGCGAAAAGTTCCTCCAGGAGCACACCCACAGCGAAGATGAAGTGCGCTTTTTCGTTTATGGCAGCGGCACCTTTTTTGTGCCGATTAACGACAACGTGTTCCGGCTCACCTGCGAGGCGGGGGATCTGCTGCGCGTGCCGGCCAATACGCCGCACTGGTTCGACAGCGGCGAATCCCCGGATTTCGTCGCCATCCGCATCTTTACCAACCCCGCGGGCTGGGTAGGCCATTTTACCGGCGGAGAGACCTTCCACTGATCGGCGGGCCGCGCCGGGCGTAAAGGCCGAAACCGCCCGCCGCGGCTCGGCCTGATGGCCTGCGGGCGCGCCGCCGCGTCTGCCGGGCATCCTTTCGCGCATCGCTTTATCCTCCCCTGCGTTTTATACTACCCGCCATTGATAAGCGGCGAGAAAATCCGGTAATGATAAATAACGATGTACTACGTAGCCTGCGCTACATGTTGAATTTGAATAACCAGCAGTTGATTGAGATCCTGGCGCTGATGGATACCCGCATCACCCCGCAGCAGATAGCCGGCTTTATCAAAAAGGAAGAGGAGGAAGGCTATCAGCCCTGCCCGGATATCCTGATGGGTACATTCCTTGACGGCCTGATTATCCGCCAACGCGGCAAAGACGACAGCCGCCCGGCGCCCAAAGTGGAGCGCAGAATCACCAACAACATTATCCTGAAAAAACTGCGCGTGGCGTTTTCCCTGAAAACCACCGATATTCAGGAGATCCTGCAGTCCCAGGATTTCCGCCTGTCGCAGCCGGAGCTGACCGCCATGTTGCGCGCGCCGGAACACAAAAATTACCGCGCCTGCGGCGATCAGGTGCTGCGCTATTTCCTCAAGGGATTGACCGCGCGTCTGCGCAAAAGCTGACTCCCGACGGTGCGGACATCAGCGCGTTGACAAGTTCCCAAAAACAGTACTAAACGCGGCGCGGCTAAACGTGACCAGTAGCTCATACTGCGCCCGCCTCAGGGATTAGACTGTTTTTATTCAATGATTCGCTTTGTGCATGATTCAATTGAAGAGAGGGAACTACCTATGGGAATTTTGTCGTCTTTCCGTGCAGGAGCAACGATTTTCGGTCATCAATCGCCCGCGAGCGGCGTCTTTGACTGTGAAGCCTTACCCGCCTCGCCGAGCAGCCTCGGCCTTTCCGCCAAAGCGGGGATTCTACTGGCCTTTGTCCCCCCCGAGGCGGATTTCCCCGCCGTCAGCCAGACCTGGCAGCGTTTCGCCAATGCCGACCTGACGGTGCTTACGCTCTCTTCAACCGGCGCTCTGTGCAACATCCCGAAAGGCTCCGCCTATTGCGATATGGCTGGCAGCCAGGGCAGTTGGCTATGGCTGCCGCAAACGCTGATATCCCGCCACGAAACGCACGTTATTGATTTGCACGTACGGGAAAAAATGACCGCCGGCCAGCGGGTGGCGGCCATTCGTCAGGAGCTGGAGCGGATCAACGTCGCCATGCCGCTTTCCGCCGACCGCACCTTCGCCATGATCTACTGCGACGGACTCTCCGCCGCCGAAGGCTTTCTGATGCAGGCGTGGTACGCCAGCGGCCGCTTCCCCTGCATGGCCATCGGCGGCTCGGCCGGGGGAAAACTCGACTTTAGCGCCACCTATATCGGCAACCATAACGGGGTATTGCAAGGCAAGGCGGTACTGGTGTTTTGCCAGATGGCGCCGGGGAAATCCTTTGCCCCGTTCAAAAGCCAGAACTTTGAACCCACCGCGCAGAGCTGGCTGGTGGCCGAAGCCGATCCGGTCGCCCGCACCGTCACCTCGGTATTCGACGCCAACGGACGCCCCCAGTCGATTATCACCGCCCTGTCCGACCATCTGCGCTGCAAACCGGATCAGATCGGCAAACACCTGGAGGGAAAAACCTTCGGGGTAAAGGTGGATGATGAGTATTTCATTCGTTCGGTGGCCGCCATTCGGGCGGACAGCATCGCTTTCTTCTGCGATCTGGAGTTCGGCGACCGCCTGTATCTGTTGCAGGCGACGGATTTCGTCGCCGCCACCCGAGAGGACTGGCGGCGGTTTCTGGCGGGGAAAGGCAAGCCCAGCGGGCTGCTGCTCAACGACTGCGTACTGCGCAGAATGAATAACGCCGCCAGCCTGGGGCAGGCCAGCTTCTTTGACGACGTGCCGGCGGCCGGTTTTTCCAGCTTTGGCGAAATTTTCGGCGTCCCCATCAACCAGACGTTATCCGCGCTGGCGTTCTTCGACCATGACGTCAAGGCGATGACCCATTTCCCCATCGAATACGCCGCCTATGCGGGACACTATGCCCAGCGGGCGCTGCGCCGCTGGGAGGCGATGCACGCCATCCAGTCCGGGGTGATCGAGCGGGTGGTGGCCTACCAGGAAGAGCTCAACCCGCTGCTGACCGCCCTGCCGCAGCTTGAGCGCGCCACCTCGCGCCAGAGCGAAACCCTGGACGTGGCGGAGTCCAGCATTCGCGCCATCAGCGAAGCCGCCACCCAGACCCGCAGCGCGCAGGATAATCTGGAGCATGAGCTTAACCAGCTGGAACAGATTTCCCTCGGCATTACCCAGATCACCGTCGGCATCAGCGGCATCGCCGATCAGACCAACCTGCTGGCGCTCAACGCCGCCGTGGAAGCGGCGCGGGCCGGCGAGGCGGGACGCGGCTTCGCCGTGGTGGCGGACGAAGTACGCCGCCTGGCCCGCTCGTCGAAGGATCAGGCGGACGCCACACGCAACAATATCCGCTCCGCCGTCGAGACCATTGAACGCATCCGCAGCGTTGCCGCGCAAACGGTCGGCACCACCCAGGAGATGGCCGACCAGAGCATCTCCGCCGCCGATCAGATAGCCGCCATGAGCACGGAAACCAGCCAGGAGCGCCGTAATCTGACCACCAACATGGGGCGGATGAAAGAGGCCGCCAAAGGCATGGACGCCATGCACGAGGCGGTGGAACAGTTGACCGCCCTGCAACGGCTGACGTCGTCCGAGCGCGGGAAAGCCATCAGGGAAACATTCGTCTGACAGACCCCTTATTGCGCCACGGCACAAATCTGTGACGCGTTGTATTGCTTAGAAGTATCCGGCAGGTATTCAACAAATATGCCAATCAACAATAAATATTGAATATTATTTTCAATAATCATTGCGCGATCATTATTTTGAAATATTTATGTATTATCGCCGATAAAATGAACGAGCGGTGCCGATAACCTCTTTGACGTAGATTAAAAATAGCTATTCATATTTCGTCATTAAAATAACACCTTGTAGCAGAACATAAAAATCACAATCCAATCATAATAATCGGGATAAATTTATGCGATCGCTCAGAAATATTACTATCCGTAAAGTGTTATTAACCACCCTGACCCTGTTCTTATTAGTCTGGGGCGGCGTTTCCTGGCTGACGTTATCCTCTCTCGGTCAGCTAAGCCAGCTAGTGGAAACCAGCCAGATTCAAAAGAAAAACAACAATATAATGAGCCACGGTACGGAATCTTATTTCCGCACCGCCGTGCGGTTATATATGGTCGCCGATCTGCATCAGAGTGGCGAACAGGAAAAAGCGCAGGGCATACTGAAAGCGGCGACGGACGCCCTCGATATCAGTCAAAACGATCTGGCGCTTTTTCGGTCGCAACCCCAGATCGGCGTATTACCGCAGCAGGTTGATGATATTGTGCGTTACTGGACGAATGTTATTCATGAAATGCGCAATATGATCGCCCTGCTTGCCGAGGGAAACGTCGATCAATACCGTGATGTGGTAAGAACCACCCTGCCGCCCATCAGCATTGAGTTCGGCAAGGCGACGCAAAAATATGCCGAGAGCCTGTTTGCCAATGACGAAGAAAACGACCAACAGATCCATCAATTGGTCGAAACCTGCCAGCGCGCGCTGATTGCCGCGTTGATTTCCGGGCTGCTGATTCTGCTGCTCACCGATCGTTATCTGGTCTCCTGCCTGTTGACGCCGCTGGAACAGATCAAAAAACAGTTCCAGACCCTGTCGTCAGGAGAGTTGCATCATGACATTACCGATTTCGGCCGTAACAATATCGGCCAGTTGATTCCCTACCTGCGCGAGATGCAGGAGAGCCTGATTCGCACCGTCGGCACCATTCGCGATAGCGCCGCCTCTATTTACCAGGGCGCCAGTGAAATCAGCGCCGGCAACAGCGACCTTTCGTCGCGAACCGAACAGCAGGCCGCCGCGCTGGAAGAGACCGCCGCCAGCATGGAGCAGTTGGGCGCGACGGTAAAACTGAATACCGATAATGTGACGCAAGCCAATAAACTGGCGCAGGAAGCCTCCACGCTGGCCAACAAAGGCGGGCATCTCGTCGGCGACGTGGTGACCACCATGAATGACATCACCGCCAGTTCGCAAAAAATCGCCGACATTACCAACGTGATTGACGGCATTGCCTTTCAAACCAATATCCTGGCGCTGAACGCGGCGGTGGAAGCCGCACGGGCGGGCGAACAGGGGCGTGGTTTCGCCGTGGTGGCGGGAGAGGTGAGAAATCTGGCGCAGCGTAGCGCGCAGGCCGCCAAGGAGATCGGCGGGCTGATCGCCGAGTCGGTGACTCGGATTAACAGCGGTTCCAAACAGGTCGCGCTGGCCGGTGAGACCATGACCAGCATCGTTCAATCCGTGACCCGCGTTACCGATCTGATGGGAGAAATATCTTCGGCGTCTGAGGAACAGAATCGCGGCATCGAACAGGTGGCGCAGGCGGTCACCGAAATGGACGGCGTCACCCAGCAGAACGCCGCCCTGGTTCAGCAATCAGCGGCGGCGGCCGCGTCGCTGGAAACGCAGGCGCGCCATTTAACCCAGGCCGTGGCGGTATTCCAACTGCCGGAAAACGGCGCGACCGCCGCTCATCATCCCTCCCCGGTCAGATCCACGCCTTTGCCGCAAGGATTACCCGCCGACGGAGCGCTTCCCCCTGCGAAGAAAGGTGAAAATAACTGGGAAACGTTTTAATTCATCCCGGCCACCCGCGCTGGCGGCGGCCAGCGCATCAACGTCCCTGAAATGATCCCGAAATATTCAGGCAACAGCCCAACAAGACTAGCTTTCCGCCACCAGCACCTGTACCCCCAGCGCTTCAAACTCGTCGATAGATCCCTGAGAGATCCCGCTGTCGGTAATCAGATAGTGAATATCACGCCAGTCGCACGGCAGCGCAAACATCGATACCTTATCAATCTTGCTGGAGTCGGCGACCACGTAAACCGTGCGCGCCGACTTCATCATGGCGCTTTTCACCTTGATATCGGTTTCACTGGGATAGCTCAATCCCAGACGCGGCGAAATGCAGGCGGTCGCCAGAAACAGCTTCTCAGCCAGTACGTTTTCAAAAAAGTTGGCGGCTTTCTCGCCCGACATCGACAGGGTGGGAAATTTAAAGGTGCCGCCGGTCAGCAGAATGTTTATTCCCGGTTCGGCCCCGAGCTTCAGGGCAATATTCACCGCCGTGGTGATCACCGACAGCTTGCGGATATGACTGAGATGATTGGCGATAGCCGTCGTCGTCGTACCCGAGTCCAGAATGACCGTATCGCCATTGTTGATATACTGTGCCGCCACCCGGCCAATCGCCTCTTTCTCATGCAGGTTGATCTGCCGCTCAAGCAGTAACGCATGGGTATTTTGCCTGCCGGTCACCAGCGTTGCGCCGCCGTGATAACGCTGCACCAACCCCTCTTTCTGCAACATCCGCAGGTCGGTTCTGATGGTGGCTTCCGTCAGATCGAAGGCTTCCGTAAGCATTTTCACTGTGACAGTGCCATCTTCACGAATCATCTCAAGGATCTTTTCACGTCGCTTCTGCATATCCGCTAATTGCTCATTTTTGCTTTTCAATCGACACACTCCCTTTGACAGACCACGAACGCCAACCCTGTTGTTGTCAAATATTACCGCCGCGGCACTGGTAATGCGAGCGCAGTGATACCGCATAGTTATTTTCATTCGAAAATAACAAGACAATAGTTGATTTTTAACGATTTTTATTGCGACATATCGCAATAGAGTCAGATAAAGGATAATAATCAAGATAAATCAACGCATTAATCATTATCATTTGTTTTTATTCGAAACTTGATCTGCGCCACAACACCGCATAAACCGATAGCCTATATTTTTATTTGAAAATGAATAACCACCCATTAACGTTATTAAGCGCGTTATCCGACAGCGGCTCCGTTGATAAAGAGGTAATGATGGACTTTCAGACAATCAAACAGACAGCGCGTCAGGCGCGGCGTTATGTACTGCAAATGAACCATCGGGCAGGTAAAGGCCATACCGGTGCGGACCTCTCCGAAGTCGACATTATCTGTACGCTGTTTATGGGGGTAATGGACAGAAAACAGCCCCGGCCGGATCAGGATCGCTTCATCTTGTCGAAAGGACACGGCGCAGGCGGGTTGTACTGTAGCGCGGCCGCCATGGGGCTGATCGATCCCGCCATACTCGATCAGTTCATGGGCGACGATACCCTGCTGGCGGGGCATCCCATCCGTCAGAAGCTCCCGGATCTGGTGGAGATCAACTCCGGCGCCCTGGGCCATGGCTTATCCGTCGCCGTAGGTCTGGCGCTGGGCAACAAACTGGAGGGACGCAGCCACCGTCGGGCGTTTGCACTGCTCGGCGACGGCGAACTGGCCGAAGGATCCAACTGGGAAGCCGCCATGTCCGCCAGCAAGTTTCAGCTCGATAATCTGATCGTGATTGTCGATCGCAACCGGCTACAGCTGGCGGGCAAAACGGAAGACATCATGCCGCTGGAGCCGCTGGTCGATAAGTGGCGCGCGTTCGGTTTCGACGTCCATGAATGTGACGGCCACGATCCGCAGGCGATTGTCGCGGCGGTGAATCACCCTGGCCGCGGTAAACCGCGCGTGATCCTGGCGAGCACGGAAAAAGGCCACGGCATTTCATTTATGGCTAACGTTCCGGCCTGGCACCACGCCGTACCGAACGATGAGCAGTTAGCCCTTGGGCTGGCAGAGCTGGAGGAACAATGATGCAAGACTTACGCGACGCGGTGATTGCCGCACTGGTAGAGGAACAACAAAACGGCGCCAACCTTAGCGTGATGGTGGCGGACTCGACCTCCACCTCCAAAATCGCCCCCTTCGAAAAAGCCTTTCCCGAGCGGGTGATCAATGTCGGCATCGCCGAACAGAATATGGTGGGTATCGCCGCGGGAGTAGCGCTCAGCGGCCGCACGGTATTCACCGCCAATGCGGCCCCTTTCCTGTTTGCCCGTTCGAATGAACAGGTAAAGAACGATATTTGCTACTCCGAAAGCAACGTCAAAATGCTGGGTCTCAACGCGGGCTTCGCCTATGGCCCGCTGGGGGCGACGCACCATTGCACCAACGACATCGCCATCGCCCGCTCCATGGGCAATTTGCAGATCTTCGCGCCGGCGGACGCCGCGCAGGCCAGCGCCATCGCCCGTTACGCCATTGCCCATCAGGGGCCGGTGTATATCCGCATGGACAGCGACAAAGTGCCGGTGCTGCATGACGCCGACTATCGGTTCCAGCCCGGCAAACCGGAGGTGCTCCAGCGCGGCGCCGACACCGTGGTGTTCTGTCTGGGCACGCTGGCGCATGAAGCGCTGGCGGCAAAAGACCACGGCATCACCATCGTCTCCCTGCCGTCGCTCTGGCCGCTGGATGAGCAGGCTATCGTCAAACTGATCGCGGAACACCAGCAGGTCATCACCATGGAAGAGCATGTGCTCAGCGGCGGCCTGAGCAGCATTATTGGCGAACTGATGCTCAAACACGCCTGTCGCCAGCGCTTCATTCCGCTTGGCATTCCGCCGTATGAATTTACCCATAGCAGCAGCCGCGGCGCCTTACGGCATCAATTCCGCATTGATGCCGACGGCCTGCTCACCACGCTGCGCCACACCGCTTTACACGCCGTTTCATAAGGAGAACGCGGCCATGAGCAACGAATATGACGTGAATCTGCGCTACGGCGTGGATACCGATTTAACCCTTGAGGGCAAAGTCGCCGTGGTCACCGGCGGTCTCGGCGGCATCGCCATGGCGAGCAACGAGATGCTGCTGAAAAAGGGCGCTCGTCTGGCGCTGCTTTATCCGGCATTCGAGCAGGCGAAGGCGGCGGAGGTCGCCAAACAGTTCGACGATTCACGCGTACAGTTTGTGCAGTGCGACGTGACCGAACCGGCATCGGTGGAACGGGCGTTCAGCGACGTGGAGGCACGTTTCGGCCGGATAGATATTCTGGTGAATTGCGCGGGCTACGTGATGCTACAGCCGGTGCTGGACACCGCGTTTTCCGAATGGCAAAAACAGATTGCCGTCAATCTGACCGGGCCGTTCCTCTGCTCGCAGGCCGCGGCGAAACGGATGATCAACGCCGGCAACGGAGGAAAGATCGTCAATATCGCCTCACAGGCCGCTTCCATCGCCATCGATAACCACGTGGCCTACACCTCCGCCAAAGCCGGTCTGTTGGGGATGACCAAAGTGATGGCGAAAGAGTTCGCTCCGTACAAGATTAACGTCAATACCCTCTCCCCCACCGTGGTGCTAACGCCCATGGGCGAAAAAGCCTGGCGCGGGGAAAAAGGGGAAGCGATGAAGAAACTGATCCCGTTGGGACGTTTCGCCTATACCGACGAAATTGCCGCCGCCGTGCTGTTTTTCGCCAGCAACGGCAGCGACATGATTACCGGCGCCGACCTGATGATCGACGGCGGTTTCACGATTTGCTAATACCGAGTCAACGCCAGTAGCGCCGTCATTCTGTACCTACCTACACATAACAATGAAATAGAGAGAACATCACCATGAAAATGCGTTTAATGCTGTTAGCTATTACCGCCGCCTGCACATTTTCGCACGCCGTCTGGTCTGCGGAAAAAGGCACCATCATGATTATGGTTAACTCGTTGGATAATCCCTATTACGCCGCCGAAGCAAAAGGCGCCAATTTAAAAGCGCAGTCGCTGGGGTATAAAACCACGGTGCTGTCGCACAGTGAGGACGTAAAGAAACAAAGTGAGCTGATTGATGCGGCCATCGGTCAAAAAGTACAGGGCATCGTGCTGGACAACGCCGACTCCACCGCCAGCGTGGCGGCCATCAGAAAGGCCAGCGACGCCGGGATCCCGGTGGTGTTGATCAACCGCGAAATACCGGTCGATGATGTCGCGCTGGTGCAGATTACCCACAACAACTTTCAGGCCGGTTCAGAAGTGGCGAACCGTTTTGTCGAACTGATGGGCGAAACCGGTAAATATGCGGAGCTGACCTGCAACCTGGCGGATAATAACTGCGTAACCCGATCCAAATCCTTCCATCAGGTGATCGACCAGTACACCGACATGCAAAGCGTCGCGCGCCAGGACGCGAAAGGCACGCTGCTCGACGGCAAACGCATTATGGATAGCATTTTGCAGGCGCATCCCGACGTCAAGGGGGTGATCTGCGGTAACGGCCCGGTGGCGCTGGGCGCCATTGCCGCGCTAAAGGCCGCGGGGCGTAATGATGTGGTGGTGGTGGGCATTGACGGCAGCAATGACGAACGCAACGCGGTGACGGCCGGTTCGCTGAAAGCCACGGTAATGCTACAGGCGCAGGCCATCGCCGCACAGGGCGTCAGCGATCTGGATAACTTCCTTCAGAACGGCGTCAAACCGGCACAGCAACGCGTGATGTTTCGCGGCATTCTGATCGACCAAAGTAACGCCAACAACGTTCAGGATTTCAATTACAAATCCTAATCCCCGAATGATAGTGCCCCGCAAGGGGCACAAAGGAGAGAACCATGTCCAGGCGAATTTGGCTGGCCGTTGCCGCACTCACCCTCGGCGGCTGTCGGATCGTGTCGCAGCAGGAGCTGGCCGATCTGAAAAACCCCGCCGCCCCTCACGTCAACCAGGTGGCGCAAACCTGGCAACAGAACATCGTTCCCCAGGTAGCGTCCGCGGCGAAACCGGTCGCAGAGTTAATGCAGCACTTCGCCGCGTCAACAGATTTCGCCGCCACCTGTCAGCAGTATGGCTATCGCGCCCAGGCAGAGAACCCCTGCGTTTTCCCGGTTCACGTCAGCGGCAGCGTCACCGAAGTCAATACCACCTCGAAAAGCGGGAAGATGACGGTGCAAGACGTCAGCGGCGCCCGCGTGGTGGTACAGATTGGGCCGATTATTCGCGGCACGGCGTTGCGCGATGCCTACAAAGGGCTGAGCTATCAGGATTTTAACGATCAGGTGCTGTTCGGCGACTACGCTCGGGCGATTAACGACCTGGCTTCCGCCGGGATACAAGAAATGCAGCTCAAAACGGGCGACCGCCTGGATGTATACGGCGTATTCAGCGTCTGGGACGTGCCGCAAACGCTGCCGGATATCACCCCCGCGCGCGTCACGCGACACTGAGGAGCGAATGATGGCACAGAGGCAATCCCCCGTTGCGGCGACCCCGCCGCCTCCTTCCCCGGTGATTATTGAAACCCGTGAGGTTTCACGCATCTACCCCGGCGTGACGGCGCTCGAACAGGTCAACTACCGGGTTTACCGCAACAAGGTCAACGTGTTGATTGGCGAAAACGGCGCGGGTAAATCCACCATGATGAAACTGCTGGCCGGGGTGGAAGCGCCGTCATCCGGCCAGATCCTGCTCGACGGCGAGCCGGTGACGTTCGGCTCCACCCAGCAGGCGGAAAAACACGGCATCAGCATCATTTTTCAGGAACTGAACCTGTTTCCCAATATGAACGTGATGGACAACATCTTTATCGGCAACGAGTTCTTTCAGCGCGGGCGAATTAATGAAGCCTATCAGTATCAGTTGGCGAAAGCGTTGCTGGAGCGTCTGGAGCTGGATGTCGATCCGCTGACGCCGCTGGTCGAACTGGGTATCGGCCATCAGCAACTGGTGGAAATCGCGCGCGCGCTGTCGAAAGACACCCGCGTGCTGATCATGGATGAGCCCACGTCGGCGCTCAGCCAATCGGAAGTCAAAGTGCTGTTCAGCGTTATCGCCCAGCTCAAACGTCGCGGCGTCACCATTATCTATATCTCCCACCGCCTCGAAGAGCTGCTGGAAATCGGCGATCACATCACCATTTTTCGTGACGGGCGTTTTATCAGCGAACGTGAAGTCCAGCAGGCCACCGTGCCCTGGATCATTGAACAGATGGTGGGCGACAAGAAAAAACATTTCGATTATTCCCCCGCCGCGCAGGGAGACTGCGTACTGGAAGTCGCCGGCTTAACCGCCCTGCACCAAAACGGCGGCTATAAGCTCAATGACGTGAGTTTTTCGCTGCGTAAGGGGGAAGTGGTGGGGGTTTACGGTCTGCTGGGGGCCGGACGCACCGAATTATTCAAGGGGGTGATCGGCCTGATGCCCTGCCAGCGCGGCAGCGTCGTGCTTAACGGCGAGCGCCTCGACAAACGCCATTTCCAGTATCGGCTGAAAAAAGGCATTGCGCTGGTGCCGGAGGATCGGCAAGGCGAAGGCGTGGTGCAACTGATGTCGGTCAAAACCAATATGACGCTGTCGCGCCTCAGCCTGCGCGGTTTTCGCCGCGCCGTCGCCTGGCTGAAGCCGCGGCAGGAGACGCATAGCGTCGGCGACATGATCCAAAGACTGGCGATTAAAGTGAGCGACGCGGAACTGCCGATCGCCTCGCTCAGCGGCGGCAATCAGCAAAAAGTGGTGTTGGGCAAAGCGCTGATGACCGAGCCTGAAGTGGTGCTGCTGGATGAGCCGACGCGCGGCATCGACGTCGGCGCCAAAACCGACGTATACCATCTGATTGGCGCGATGGCGAAAGACGGATTGGCCGTGATGTTCTCTTCCTCCGAACTGGATGAAGTGATCGCCCTGGCCGATCGGGTACTGGTGATGGCCAACGGCAAAATCACCGCCGATATCCCGCGCGCCGGCGTCGATCGTGAAACGCTGATCCGCGCCTCCACGCCGCATGAGTAGATCCCGCTTTGAGGACAACACCATGAATCAAAAATATCTTTTCTATATGTATCTGCTCAAGGCGCGAACCTTTATCGCCTTACTGATCGTCATCGGCTTTTTCAGCGTGATGGTGCCCAATTTTCTCACCACTTCCAACCTGCTGATCATGACGCAGCACGTGGCGATCACCGGCCTGCTGGCGATCGGGATGACGCTGGTGATCCTCACCGGCGGCATCGACCTATCGGTGGGGGCCGTGGCCGGCATTTGCGGCATGGTGGCCGGCGTGCTGCTGACCAGCGGCGTTCCGCTGTGGGGCGGGCGGATTCTGTTCCTTAACGTCCCGGAAGTGATTCTGGTCGTCGCGCTGTTCGGGGTGATCGTCGGCCTGATTAACGGCGCGGTCATTACCCGTCTGGGCGTCGCGCCGTTTATCTGCACGCTGGGCATGATGTACATCGCCCGCGGCGCGGCGCTGCTGTTCAACGACGGCAGCACCTACGCCAATCTGGTGGGCATGCCGGAACTGGGCAACACCGGGTTTTCACTGCTGGGTTCCGGCACTGTGCTGGGGGTTTATCTGCCTATCTGGCTGATGCTCGGCATCCTGCTGCTTGGCCTGTATATCACCACTAAAACCCCGTTAGGGCGCTACATTTACGCCATCGGCGGCAATGAATCCGCCGCCCGTCTGGCCGGCGTGCCGATCATCAAAGTGAAAGTGTTTGTCTACGCGTTCTCCGGCCTGTGCGCGGCGCTGGTGGGGCTGGTGGTGGCTTCACAACTGCAAACGGCGCATCCCATGACCGGCAACATGTTCGAGATGGACGCCATCGGCGCCACGGTGCTTGGCGGCACCGCGCTGGCCGGCGGGCGGGGCCGCGTGTCCGGATCGATTATCGGCGCCTTTGTGATCGTCTTTCTGGCCGACGGCATGGTGATGATGGGCGTGAGCGACTTCTGGCAAATGGTCATTAAAGGGCTGGTCATTATTACCGCGGTGGTGATCGACCAGTTCCAACAGCGCTTGCAGAGCAAAGTCGTGCTGATGCGGCGTCATGAAAAAAAACAGGCGGCCGCGCCGTTCTCCGGGGTAAGCCATGGCTAGGGATCTAATCATCGCGCTGGATGAAGGCACCAGCAACGTTAAGGCCGTCGCCATCGACGCCCTCGGTCAGGCAGCGGCAAAAGCGTCGTGCCGGAGCTGTCGGCGTTGGGGCAGTTGTCCGACGAACGGCTGAGGGCGCTGTTGCCTGAACACGACGGCTGGCAGCCGGATGAGCATCGCCATACGGCTGTACCAACGCCGCTGGGCGGAATGGCGCGAGGCCGTACAGCGTACGCTGTAGCAGCCCGACGCATAAGTTGACTTTATATCCCGAAGGCGTTGCGCCCTGCCCGGTCGTCGGGGTTTCACGATGATGACCGGCGGCGCGGCCCATCGGCTATGCCAATCAAGGAGTACACAATAATGAATCGTAACTTCACGGGGAAAACGGTGGTGATTACCGGCGCCTGTCGCGGCATTGGCGCCGGCATCGCCGAACGTTTCGCGAGCGAGGGCGCCAATCTGGTCATGGTTTCCAACGCTGAGCGCGTCTTTGATACAGCGGAAAAACTCACCGCCCAATACGCCGGCGACATTCTGGCGCTCCAGGTCGACGTCGCCGATGAAGAACAGGTGCAGTCGCTGTATCAGCAGGCGCTCGCGCGTTTTGGCCGGGTTGATGTCTCAATCCAGAATGCCGGGGTGATCACCATCGACACCTTCGACAGCATGCCCAAAGCCGATTTTGACAAGGTGCTGGCCGTCAATACTACCGGCGTCTGGCTGTGCTGCCGCGAGGCGGCAAAGATCATGGTGCGGCAAAACGGCGGCAGCCTGATCAACACCTCGTCCGGTCAGGGGCGTCAGGGCTTTATCTATACGCCGCATTACGCCGCCAGCAAAATGGGCGTCATCGGCATCACCCAAAGCCTGGCGCACGAACTGGCGCCGTGGAACATCACGGTGAACGCGTTCTGCCCCGGCATCATCGAAAGTGAAATGTGGGACTATAACGATCGCGTCTGGGGCGAGATCCTCAGCAGCGAGGAGAAGCGTTACGGCAAAGGGGAGCTGATGGCGGAGTGGGTGCGGGGTATTCCCCTCAAGCGCGCCGGCCAGCCTCGGGATGTGGCCGGGCTGGTGGCTTTCCTGGCCTCCGACGATGCGCGCTACATCACCGGACAAACCATTAACGTTGACGGCGGGCTGATTATGTCCTGATGCGCCGCTTCCCTGCGGCGTAGGGACCAAGTCAGCGCCTCCCCCTGACAAGGGGGAGGCCGGGAGGGGCATCGCGCGCTATACACCTACACCCCGCCGCCCAGCGCGTTATACAAGGTCACCAGATTGTTCAGCCGGGTTTGCTCGATGCCGATCAGCGTCTGCCGGGCGCTGTAAAGGGTGCGCTGCGCATCCAGCACGTTCAGATAGGTATCGATTCCTTCCCGGTAGCGCGAATCCGCCAGCCGGTAGCTGCGTTCGGCGGCGGCGGTGTAATCCCGCTGCGCCGTAAGCTGCTCGTCGATGGTGGCCTTACGGGCCAACGCATCCGCCACCTCCTGAAACGCGGACTGAATGGCTTTTTCATAGCTGGCGATATAGCCTTTTTTCTGCGCTTCGGCGTACCGCAACGCGGCGCGGTTGGCGCCGCCGTCGAAGATGGGCAGGCTCAGGCTGGGGGCGAACGACCACACCCCGGCGCCGTGGCTGAACAGCGAAGAGAGCGCGCTGCTGCCGACGCCCCCGCTGGCGGTCAGCGTCAGGCTGGGGAAAAACGCCGCCCGCGCCGCGCCAATGTTGGCATTCGCCGCTTTCAGCGTATGCTCCGCCGCCAGCACGTCCGGGCGCTGCAGCAGCACCGCCGAGGAGAGTCCGGCGGATACCGGTGCCACCGCCGTCGCCAGCGCATCCAGGCCGTCAGGCAGCAGGGCATCGTCAACCGTCTGTCCCGCCAGCAGATCCAGCGCGTTTTTACTCTGCGCCGCCGCCGTCGTATTGCCGGCCACGTCGGCCCGCGCCTGTTGATACACGGTTTCAGCCTGCGCCACATCCACGCCGGAGGCGACGCCGTTGCGCTGCCGGTTGCGCGTCACCTCCAGCGAGTGGCGGGCGCTTTGCATGGTTTCCCGCGACAGTTGCAGATCGCTGCGCGTCGTCGCCAGCGCGATATAAGCCGTCGCCGTATCGGCAATCAGCGCCAGACGGGTGCTTTTCGCCGCCTCCTCCGTTGACAGATAGCTCTCCAGCGCGGCGGCGCTCAGGCTGCGCGCCTTGCCGAACAGATCCAGCTCAAAGGCGCTGACCGCCAGATTGGCGCCGTAGCTCTGGGTTATCGCCGTGGCATTGTTTCCCGACGACGCATCGCTGGTCAGCGCCCGGCTGCGGGTGCCTTCCACGCCCGCGTTGACGGCGGGAAACTGCCCGGCCCGCTGAATGCCGTATTGCGCGCGCGCCGCTTCGATATCCGCCAGCGCCTTGCGCAGGTCGCGGTTATCGCTGAGCGCGATATCGATAACGCGCTGCAATTTTTCATCCACGATGACCGAACGCCACGCAATGGCGCCGGCTTCGGGCTGCGCCGAGGATGCGCTTTCGGGCTGCGGCCAGGCCGCGGGCACCGGCGCGTCGGGACGCCGATAGTCCGGGTCCAGCGACAAACATCCTCCCAGCAGCAGAGGTAACAGAGCAACGATAAGTTGACGACTACGCATTATTCTTTCCTCGATGAGTCAACGCCAGGCAACGCTTTGTCGGCACGCTGGGGAAATACCCGTCTCACCAGAACAAAGAACATCGGCACCAGAAAAACGGCCAGCACGGTCGCCGTCAGGGTTCCGCCCACAATGCCGGAACCGATGGAAATACGGCTGTTGGCCCCCGCGCCGGTGGATATCGCCAGGGGGAAAACGCCGACGATAAAGGCCAGGGAGGTCATCAGCACCGGGCGCAGGCGGGTCGTGGCCCCTTCCAGCGCCGCGGCATAGAGCGTCGCCCCGCGCCGATAGGCCGCTTCCGCGAATTCCACAATCAGGATGGCGTTTTTCGCCGACAGCCCGATGGTGGTCAGCAGCGCCACCTGAAAATAGACGTCATTCTCCAGCCCGCGCAGCGTGGCGGCCAGTACCGCCCCCACCACGCCGAGCGGGATCACCAACATAACGGAAAACGGAATGCTCCAGCTTTCATACAGCGCCGCCAGACACAGAAACACCACCAGAATCGAGATCGCATATAGCGACAGCGCCTGCCCGCTGGCCAGCCGCTCCTGATAGGAGAGCCCGCTCCAGGCATAGGTGGTGCCTTTCGGCAACTGGCTCGCCAGCCGTTGCATTTCGTCCATCGCCGCCCCCGAGCTCACTCCCGACGAGCCGGCGCCCTGGATCTCATAGGACGCCAGGCCGTTGTAGCGCGACAGGCTTTCCGGCCCGTAGATCCAGCGCGTGGTGGCAAAGGAAGAAAACGGCGTCATCACGCGGTCGCTGCCGCGCACGAACCACTTATCCAGATCCTGCGGCTTGCTGCGCGAATCCTCATCGCCCTGGATATAGACTTTTTTCACCCGCCCGCGGTCGATAAAATCATTAACATAGCTTCCTCCCCAGGCGCTGCTCAACGTCGCGGTGATATCGCTCATCGCCAGCCCCAGCGCGCTGGCCTTGTCATTATCGATATCCACCTGCAGCTGAGGCATCTGCGTCAGGTCGTTGGGACGAACCGCCGTCAGCCGGTCGTTTTCACCGGCCGCCGCCAGCAGTTCATCCCGCAGTTGCAGCAGTTTTGCGCGATCGGTGGTGCCGGTGGCCTGTAGCTCAAAGGTGAAGCCGCTGGACTGCCCCAACCCGTCCACCGCCGGCGGCGTCAGGGTAAAGACCTGCGCGTCGCGCAGCTTGGATAGCGCCCGCGTCGCCCGCGCCGAAATCGCCTCGGCGCCGTTTTCGGCGCCGCGCCGCTGGTCCCAGTTTTTCAGCGCCACAAACGCCATCCCGGCATTTTGCCCGCTGCCGCTGAAGTTAAACCCGGAAATAATGAAAATGGCTTCGGTATTGTCCTTTTCCTCGGTGAGGAAATAGCGCTCAATCGCTTTGCCCACCTTGGTGGTGCGCGCTTCGGTCGCCCCCGCAGGCAGGGTGAACTGCACCATGACGTCGCCCTGATCTTCCGTCGGCAAAAAACCGGACGGCAGGCGGATAAACATCAGGGCCAGACCGACAATCAACAGCGCATACAGAACGATGTAGCGCATCGGGCTATGCAGCACCCGGGCGACCTTGCCGGAGTAACGATCCTGCATGCCCTGATAGCCACGGTTGAAACGGGCGAAAAAGCCTTTTTTCTCGACCCGGTGCGCCGTCGGCTTCAGCAGCGAGGCGCACAGCGCGGGCGTCAGCGTCAGGGCGACCAGCACCGACAGCAGCATGGAGGAAACGATGGTGATGGAGAACTGGCGGTAGATAACGCCGGTCGAACCGCCGAAGAACGCCATCGGCAGAAACACCGCGCTCAGCACCAGCGCCACGCCCACCAGCGCGCCGGAAATCTCGCGCATCGACTTTTCGGTGGCCGCCGCCGGCGCAAGGTGTTCATCACGCATCACCCGCTCCACGTTTTCCACCACCACGATGGCGTCGTCCACCAGCAGTCCGATCGCCAGCACCATGCCGAACAGCGTGAGGGTGTTAATGGAGTAGCCGAACACCGACAGCACGCCAAAGGTTCCCAGCAATACCACCGGCACGGCGATGGTCGGGATCAGCGTCGCGCGCCAATTCTGCAGGAACAGA
The DNA here is from genome assembly GCF_003115855.1 of Brenneria corticis. GTDB lineage: Bacteria > Pseudomonadota > Gammaproteobacteria > Enterobacterales > Enterobacteriaceae > Brenneria > Brenneria corticis. The sequence continues at coordinate 111,498 of NZ_KZ819078.1, read as the reverse complement.
AACATCACGATCACCACCAGCAGGATGGCTTCAAACAGGGTTTTAACCACCTCCTCCACCGAGATTTTGATAAAGTCGGTGCTGTCTTTCGGATAGGCGATCTCGTATCCCTGCGGCATGGTGCTGACGAACTCCCCGACCTTGGCTTTCACCCGCTCCGCGGTCGCCAGCGCATTGGCGCCGGGGGCCAGCATCACGGCGATCCCCGCCGCCGGGTGACCGTTCAGCCGCGTGACCGCGCTGTAATCCTCATCCCCCAGCTCCACGCGCGCCACGTCGCCCAGCCGGACGATCGCCCCGCTGGATTGGCTTTTTACAATGATGTTGTTGAACTGTTCGGGCGTTTTCAGCCGCGACTGCGCCATTACCGTGGCGGTAAGCTGCTGATCGTCGCGGGAGGGACGCGCGCCGATTTTACCCGCCGAGACCTGGGTATTCTGCGCTTCAATCGCCGAGGCGACATCCGACGGCATCAGGTCGTAGGCGGCCAGCCGGGTGGGATTGAGCCAGATGCGCATCGCATACTGCGAACCAAAAACCTTGACATCCCCCACGCCATCGACGCGGGCCAGCGGATCTTGCAGGTTGCTGACCATATAGTCGGCGATGTCCGCTCCGCTGGCTTTATCGGTGGTGTCGTACAGCGACATAATCAGCAGAAAACTGGTTTGCGATTTGGTGACCGTCACCCCCTGCTGCTGCACGTCCGTCGGCAGACGGCTTAACGCCTGCTGCACCTTGTTCTGCACCTGAACCTGCGCCGTATCGGCGTTGGTGCCCTGTTTAAAGGTGGCGATAATTCTGGCTTCGCCGCTGGAGCTGCTGGACGAGGAAAAATAGAGCAGCCCGTCCAGCCCGGTAAGCTGCTGTTCGATGATCTGGGTGACGCTGTTTTCCAGCGTTTCCGCCGAGGCGCCGGTGTAGGTCGCGGTGATCGACACCGAAGGCGGCGCCACGTCCGGGTACTGGGCGATGGGCAGCGACTGGATCGCCAATACGCCGGCCAGCATGATGACAATCGAGATCACCCAGGCGAATACCGGTCGATAAATAAAGAAACGAGAAAACATCAGGATTTCACCTCGGTTTCGACGGCCGCCGCATCCGCGGTGACGGAGGTGGTTTCGCTGGCCTGCACCCTATCGCCGACGCTCACCTTATCGGTGCCTTCGATAATCAGCCGATCGCCGGCGTTCAATCCTGCCGAGACCAGCCAGCGATTGCCGATCGCCCGCTCGGTCACCACCGAACGCTGTTCCACCTGCTGTTGATCATTGACCACCAGCGCGGTGGCGTTCCCTTTCGCATCCCGGGTGATGCCCGGCTGCGGCGCCAGGATCGCCGCCGGATCGATGCCGTTGTCGACGGTGGCGCGCACATACATGCCGGGCAGCAAAATATGCTCGGCGTTGGGAAAGGTCGCCCGCAGGGTGACCGAGCCGGTCGATGCGTCCACCGCCACCTCGGACAGCTGCAACTGCCCGCGGGAAGCGTAGGTTTCGCCGTTTTCCAGCGTCAGCGACACCGCCGGCCTCTCGTTTTGCTGCAAGCGCCGCAGCGCCAGACGCTCGCGGCTGGACTGGGTGAGATCGACATAGATGGGATCGAGCTGACGAATGGTCGCCAGCGCGGTGGTCTGGCTGGCGGTCACCAGCGCGCCGGGAGTAACGGAAGAGATGCCGATACGACCGGAAATCGGCGCCTTGATCTGCGTGTAGGCCAAATTGATTTGCGCGGTTTTCAGCGCGGCCTGCTTTTCCGCCACCGCCGCCAGGCTCTCTTCATAGCTGGTTTGCGCGTCGTCGGCATCCTGGCGCGACACCCCCTCTTCTTTAACCAGGCGGGCGTAGCGCTGCGCCTTCAGCTTGGCCGCCCGTACGCCGGCCTGGGCGTTTTTCAGTGCCGCCGCCGCCTCGTCATAGGCGGCCTGATAGCTGGCCGGATCGATCTGGTACAGCACCTGCCCGGCCCGCACCTCGCTGCCTTCGGTGAACAGGCGTTGCTGAATAATGCCGTCCACCTGCGGCCGCACGTCGGAGACCATGCCCGCGACGGTTCTGCCGTTCAATACGCTGTTCAACACCACCGATTGCGGCTGCAACGTTTCGACGGTGACCTCGACGGCCGCGTCGGCCCGAGCCGGTTCGGCGGCACGTTCACAGCCGGAAAGTAAGACTACCAGGAAGAAAATAAAGCGTTTACCTTGCATGAAATCATGCCCTATAATTGAGAATGAACGTTCATTCTCATTATCAGGCAAGAGAGACCGACTCTTCTCACAAGATTACGTAAGGTTTGGGTAAAAAAGTGATCGTTCTCACACAAGGAGAATTAACCAAAGTGCAGCAGACAACCACCAAAACGGAGCGAACACTCGCCCGGCGCGACCAGATTATCGCCGCGGCGCGCCTCTGTTTTCGCCGTTCGGGATTCCACGGCGCGGGGATGGCGGAAATCGCCGCCCGCGCGCAGCTGAGCGTCGGGCAAATATACCGTTACTTCCCCAGCAAAGACGCCATTATTGAAGAAATAGTCAGCCGGATCGTCAACAGTAAACTGCACTTTCTGCGCCTGGAGGACAATCACCTGCCGCAAATGGCGCAAATGCTGGCGCGGCGCGCCCTGCCCGGCGATGAAGCCACGCGCGAGGACGACCATGCGCTGATGCTGGAAGTGACCGCCGAGGCGACCCGCAATAGCCGCGTCGCGGCGATCCTGCAAGAGGCCGACGCCAGACTGTTTCAGCAGGCCGTCGTCCTGTTGCAACGGCGCTATCCGCATCTGAGCCCGCCGCAAATCGCCGCCCGGGTCGAGCTGATGGCCGTATTGTCCGAAGGGACGGCGTTTCGCATGGTGACCAGCCAGAAAGCCTCGCCGGACAGGCTAAAGCAGCTCTATCAGCATATTTTTCAATCCACTTTTTCTGAAACCGACGCCAATGAGTAAAACGATACGATCGTCCCGTTTGGGCTATGCCCTGGTTCTGGGGCTGCTGGCGGCGCTGGGCCCGCTGTGCACCGACCTCTATCTTCCCGCCCTGCCGGAATTAACCGCGGACCTGTCCACCTCCACCGCCGCCGCGCAGCTAAGCCTGACGGCGGGCCTGCTGGGGCTGGGAATCGGCCAGCTGATTTTCGGCCCGCTGAGCGATAAGCTGGGACGGCGGCGGCCGCTGCTGTTTTCACTGCTGATTTTTCTGGCGGCGTCGGTGTGGTGCGCGCTGGCGCAGGACATCAACCACCTGATCGCGGCGCGCCTGATACAAGGCATGGCCGGCGCCGGCGGCGCGGTGCTCTCCCGCGCGGTGGCGCGCGACCTCTATTCAGGCCATGAATTAACCCGTTTTTTCGCCCTGCTGATGCTGATTAACGGGCTGGCGCCGATTCTGGCGCCGGTGATGGGCGGCGCCATGCTGAGCATAATGAACTGGCGCGGCATTTTTATCGCGCTGTCTCTTATCGCCGCGCTGCTGCTGTTGCTTTCCGCCCTGCGCCTGCCGGAAACCCTGCCGCCGCAGCGCCGGGTGACCGGCGGCGTGGCGTCGTTGCTGGCCTCGCTGGGCAGCCTGCTGGCGCACCGCCAGTTTATGGGACTCTGTCTGGCGCAGGGATTCGCCGGCGCCGGCATGTTCGCCTATATCGGCGCGTCGCCGTTCGTGTTGCAGGAAATCTACCTGCTTAGCCCGCAAATGTTCAGCCTGTGCTTCGCCATCAACGGCGTGGGACTGATCTGCGCCGCGCAGATTTCCGTACGCCTGAGCCGCCACTGGGGGGAAATGCGCATACTGAAGCTGGGGCTGCTGATCGCCGCCGTATCATCGCTGCTGTTGCTGCTGGCGGCCGCTTTGCAGGCGCCGCTGATAGGGTTGCTGGTGCCGCTGTTCTTCACCATTATCATTATCGGCATCGTCGGTCCCAGCGCGTCGGCGCTGGCGATGCAGAGCCAGGGGGATAAGGCCGGCAGCGCGTCGGCACTGCTCGGCGTCAGCATGTTCACCCTGGGGGCGATAAGCGTGCCGCTCACCGGCCTGCACGGTATGTCCGCCCTCTCCATGGCGCTGACCATCGCCGTATGCTACGGACTGGCTATCGGCTCGTTTGCGCTGCTGGCGCGCCGGACAAGGTAACGAAGCTGGTTTCAGCGGCAGATCCCCGCTTTCGCGAGGAGGCATCTCAGCAACACCGAGCCGCCAGCGGAAGTAGATCCCTGCCTACTGCCGCAGGGATGACGGAGGTGACTGCGGGGATGACGGAGGTGACTGCGGGGATGACGGAGGTGACTGCGGAGATGGCGGAGATGACGGGGAGTATTTTTACCGCGGGAATAACGGAGAGTCTTTTATCGCGGGGATGACCGGGGAATGACGGGGAATATCCCCGCCAGTTGGCGATCAGATGGCGCTCTCCGGGAACAGGAACGGGTTAATGCTGCTGCGGGAAAAGCCCTCTTCCTCCATCTTCACATCCAGCACCAGCGACGCCAGATCGTCGGCCACCGCCTCAACGCGGTGATCCTTTTCCTGATACAGAATTTTCAGATAGGTGCCGCAGTGGCCGCAGCTTTCCGCCTTGATGGCCGCGTTTTCGCTGTCCAGCGACCAGTAATTCAGATCGCCGGACTCTTCGCAGTTGCTGCACTTCACCCGCACCATATGCCACTCGCTTTCGCACAGGTTGCAGTGCAGATAGCGCAGTCCGCTGCCGGCGCCTAGCTGTACCACGCCTGACACCGGCATGCTGCCGCATACCGGGCAGAACTGACGGTGCTCGCCCGGCTCCGCGCGGGCTTTGCCGGGAATGTTGGCGGCCATCTGCGCCCAGAACAGCGACAGCGCCGCCCAGATAAACGGGGCCTTGTCGTTATTTTCCGCGCTGAACTGATGCCTGAACAACGCGCTCGCCATGGTTTCCAGCTCCTGCGCCGACGACTTTTCCAGATTTTCCAGCGTGGCCAGCACCTGTCCGCCGGCTTCGGGCTTAAGCTCTTCGATCAGCGCGCGCAGCAAGGTGTGCCAGTGCGCATCGCGCGGAAATGCCTCGATATCCAGCGGCGGACGATTGCCGGACTGTTTTAACACCTCGGTGAGATCCATCCGCAGCGGATGGTCGTGCAGCACTTTGCGCTGGGCGTCCACCACGCCGGCGACAAACTCAAGATAGTCGCCCAGCGGATGATCCTGCGCCAGCTGGCGCAGCCGCTCGGCGCGACTGCCGTACAAACTTTTCAGATTGGCGAACAGCAGCGGTGGAATATTTCCCGCCGCGTTCGATTTTTCATTACTTTCTAACTGTTCCTGGGGAACAATACGGATACTCATCAGGGTTATTTTTCCTGTTGTTTACGTTGTAGCTCACGATACCAGCGCGGATGATGCTTCTTCGCCCAGGAGGTCGACACCCAGCCTTCCACCATGGCGGTAATGGTTCCCTTCACCCATAAGGCCGCATAGATATGCACCATGATCACCAGAATAAGCCCCACCGCCGCCAGAGAATGCACCAGCAGGGCCAGACGAATAACCGGAATGGGGAATGCGTCGGCAAAATACGGCCGCCACATCACAATGCCGCTCGCCAACAGCAATAACAGGCTGGTAATCGCCAGCCAGAACACACATTTCTGGCCGAAATTATACCTGCCGGTGTCGCCGACTTCCTGATTTGCGGCAACCTTATGGATGTTTTTCGCCCATTCGATATCGTCGCGGTTAATCAGGTTGTGTTTCCAGTAGCGGAAAAACATTAACAGAAAAGCGATAAACATCACCACCCCCACAAAGGGATGCACGATTCTCGCCAGTTGCGGCGTGCCCAGAATATGCAGCATCCAGTTGAGCGAAGGGAATAAAAAACCCAGACCGCTGATGGCGGCGAACACGAAGCAGAAGGCCACAATCCAGTGATTAATGCGCTCCGGCGCGCTATAGCGCTGAATCCGCTTACTCTTTTTCATGCTGTTTGTCCTCATGATGCGCCTCATCGGTTTCCCCTTCGTCGTCTTCCTCGACGCGGTTCGGGCCGACGCCGACGTAGTGGAATACGCTGGCGGCAAAGGTGGCGGCAAAGCCAATCGCCGCCAGCGGTTTCCAGATCCCTTTCCAGAAGGTTACCGTCGGGCTGATGCTGGGGTTGTCCGGCAGGCCGTGATAGAGCTGCGGCCGATCCGCGTGGTGCAAAACATACATCACGTGAGTGCCGCCCACGCCGGCCGGGTCGTACAGTCCGGCATTTTCATAGCCGCGCGTATTGAGTTCGCTTACCCGCTCCGCCGCCAGATCCTTCATCGCCGCCTTGGTGCCGAAATGAATGGCGCCGGTGGGACAGGTTTTGACGCAGGCCGGCTCCTGACCGACGGCCACGCGATCGACGCACAGGGTGCATTTGTAGACGCGGTTGTCCTGTTTATTCATTCTGGGTACGTCAAACGGGCAGCCGGCGATGCAGTAGCCGCAGCCAATGCACTGTTCCGACTGGAAATCGACGATGCCGTTGGCATACTGGATAATCGCCCCTTCCGCCGGGCAGGCTTTCAGGCAACCCGGATCGGCGCAGTGCATACAGCCATCCTTGCGGATCAGCCATTCCAGCTTGCCTTTCTCTTCCACCTCCGCAAAGCGCATCACCGTCCAGGATTTCGCGGTCAGGTCGGTGGGGTTATCGTACACGCCGACGTTATGTCCCACCTCGTCGCGGATATCGTTCCATTCGGAGCAGGCGACCTGACAGGCTTTACAGCCGATACAGGTGGTGACATCGATCAGTTTGGCGACCGGCTCCTGATGATCGCGCGCCTGCGGCGGCGGCGTCAGGCCGTTTGTCGCGGAGCGACGGATAATATCTTGTGATTGCATGGCCATAATCGTTCTCCGCTACGCCTTTTCCAGATTAACCAGGAACGCCTTGTATTCCGGCGTCTGGGTATTGGCATCCCCGACGTGCGGCGTCAGGATATTGGCCAGAAACCCTTTTTGCGTGGTGCCTTCGAAACCCCAATGACAGGGCACGCCGATGGTTTCCACCGGCCGGCCTTCGATCATCAGCGTGCGGATGCGCTTGGTGACCACCGCTTTGGCCTTGATATAGCCGCGTTTGCTGCTGAGCTTCACCATATCGCCGGCGCGGATGCCCTTCTGCCCGGCCAGCGCTTCGCCGATTTCGACAAACTGCTCCGGCTGGACAATGGCGTTCAGGCGCGCGTGTTTGGTCCAGTGCCGAAACAGTTCGGTAATGGAGTAGGTGGTCGCCACATAGGGGAATTCATCCGCGGCGCCCATACGCTGGCGGTCGGCGTCAAACAGCCGGGCCGCCGGATTGAAGCGCGTGTTTTCGTGCAGCGGACTCTTCGCCAGCGGCGATTCCACCGGCTCGTAGTGTTCCGGAAACGGGCCGTCGGCGAGCTTGTCGATGGCGAACAGGCGTCCCAGTCCCTCGGCCTGTAAAATAAACGGCCCCACGCCGCTGCCGGGCGCCGCATTGCCGTAGTCGGGGGTGTCGATGCCGGTCCAGCGCTCTCCGTTCCAGCGGATCAGTTCGCGTTTCGGATCCCAGGGGTTACCCTGTTCGTCCGCCGAGGCGCGGTTATACAGAATGCGGCGGTTTTGCGGCCAGGCCCAGGCCCAGCCGAGGGTGCTGCCCAGGCCGGAGGGATCGGCGTTGTCGCGCCGCGCCATCTGGTTGCCCTGCTCGGTCCAGCAGCCGGTATACACCCAGCAGAAACTGGCGGTGGTGCCGTCGTCGCGCAGCTGCGAAAAGTCGGCCAGCAGTTGGCCTTTTTTCAACACCAGGTCGCCCTGCTCGTCGTAAAGATCTTCCAGCGCGTAGCCGTTGCCCTCTTTGGCCACCTCTTCCGGCGTCGGATCTTCCGGGTCGAGGTAATTCCACGCCATATTGAGCACCGGTTCAGGATTGGCGCCGCCCTCTTTGGCGTACATCTCCCGCAGACGCAGAAAAATTCCCGCCAGAATCACCCCGTCGTGCCGGGCTTCCGCCGGCGGCTCCGCGCCGCTGAAGTGCCACTGCAGCCAGCGGCCGGAATTGACGATCGATCCGTTTTCCTCGGCAAAACAGCTTGAAGGCAGACGGAAAACCTCCGTCTGGATTTGCGCCGGGTCCACCTCGTTCAACTCGCCGTGGTTTTGCCAGAAATTGGAAGTCTCGGTAGCCAGCGGGTCGATAATCACCAGAAATTTCAGTTTCTTCAGCGCATCGCGCGCCTTGTTGGAGTCGGCAAAGGCGGCTATCGGGTTAAATCCCTGGGCGATATAGCCGTTAACCTTGCCTTCGATCATGCGCTGGGTGAAATTCAGCGCGTCATAGCTCTGATCCCACTTCGGCAGCCAGTCGAATCCCCAGTCGTTTTCTTTACGCGCCTTATCGCCGTACAGGCTTTTCATCAGGCTGATAAAGAATTTCGGGGTGTTTTTCCAGTAGTTGACCTGATCCGGCAGCAGCGCCTGCGGCGTGATTTGCGCCAGATAGTCCTGCAAGGTGGTCTGTTTTTCCGACGGCAGATCCATGTAGCCCGGCAGGCGCAGGGAGAGCAGCCCCAGATCGGTGTAGCCCTGAATATTGGAGTGGCCGCGCAGCGCGTTGATGCCGCCGCCGATCATGCCGATATTCCCCAGCAGCAGTTGGATCATCCCCGCCGCGCGGATCATCTGCGAACCGGTGGTGTGCTGCGTCCAGCCCAGCGCATACAGAATGGTCGCCGTTCGGTCCGGCACGCAGGTGGAGGCCAGAATGTCGCAGATGGTGAGAAACTCGTCCTGCGGCGTGCCGCAGATGCTGGAAACCACTTCCGGCGTATAGCGCTCCACATGCTGCTTCATCAGGTTCCATACGCAGCGCGGGTGGCTCAGGGTGTCATCGCGTTTGGCGAAGCCGTTTTCATCCAGTTCGTAGTGCCAGGAGGCGCGGTCGTATTTGCGCGCCTGCGGGTCGTAGCCGCTGAAAATACCGTCATCGAAACGGTAGTCCTCGCGCACCAGCAGGCTGGCGTTGGTGTAGGACTTCACATACTCCATCTGCACCTTATTGTTGCCAAGCAGATAGCGAATCACCCCCAGCAGGAAAGTAATGTCTGAACCGGCGCGGATCGGGGCGTAGAGATCGGCGACCGATGCGGTACGGTTAAACCGCGGGTCGACCACGATCAGCTTGGCGCCGTTTTTGATTTTGGCTTCCACCGCCCACCGGAAGCCCACCGGATGCGCCTCCGCCGGGTTGCCGCCCATCACCAGCACCACGTTGGCGTTTCTGATATCGACCCAGTTGTTGGTCATGGCCCCGCGGCCGAAGGTCGGCGCCAGCGCCGATACGCTGGGGGCATGGCAGAGGCGCGCCTGCGTATCGATCCCCAGCATCCCCAGCGCGCGGGTAAAGCGGAAGTCCAGCATCCCGGTTTCATTACTCGCCGCCGACGAGCACAGCATGCCGGTGGTCAGCCAGCGGTTAACGGTCACCCCGGCGTCGTTTTTCTCGATAAAGTTGGCGTCCCGGTCGGCCTTCATCAATTTGGCAATGCGCTCATAGGCGTCCGCCCAGCTGATGCGCTGCCACTTATCCGAACCCGGCGCGCGGTATTCGGGATATTTCAGCCGCTGGTCGCTATGAATATAATCAATCAGCCCCGCCCCTTTCGGACACAATGCGCCGCGGCTCACCGGATGGTCCGGGTCTCCTTCGATATGAAAAATGGAGGGCTTGGCGTTTTTGGCGCCATCGCCCAGGCTGTACATCAAAATACCGCACCCCACCGAACAGTAGGTGCAGTTATTGCGCGTCTCCTTCGCGCGCAACAACTTATATTGCCGGGTTTCCGCCAGTGCGGCGGCGGGCGAAAAACCCAGCGCCGCGACCGTGGTTCTGGCCATGCCGCCCGCGCATATTCTAAAAAATTGTCGTCTGCTGACCTGCATGGAAAGCTCCTCGCACTACATGGCTCACAAGTAAATAAAACTTTTCTTTTTATAAGATGGAATAAAGCGATGGTTAGACCAGCCCAAAACCCCATTAACCATAGGTATTATGATGTGGATTAATAAAAGCTCAAATTTTTATCTAAATAATAACAATTTCATCACAAAATCGACGCTATTTGCGTGGCCTGTCACAAACCTATCGACTGATAATAAAAATAATAATCATTTGTATTATTTCGGGCCGGAGAGGTTGTTTTTTATATAACGATTAGGGGAGTGATTTTATTTATACCCTAAATAATTCGAGTTGCAGGAAGGCGGCAAGGGAAGGAATCCCGATGAGCTTACTTAGGTAAGTGATTCGGGTGACTGAGCGCAGCCAACGCATCTGCAGCTTGAAGTATGACGGGTATAGGCGTGCACATAAATAGGCGGCAGGCGACGCGGAGAACAACCGCTTCTGGTATGCGTGATAAAGCGTGTTTCTTTAGATAACGCCGATAGAAAGAAGATTCCCGCCTGCGTGGGAATGACGCAGAGGAGCTTGACGATGGATGCTCAACAGGTCGTCGCGAATACAACATGTCGTCGCGAATACAACACCTCGTCCCGAATAAAACAACCGTCGTCCCCGCGGTAGCAGGCGGGGACCTGCCGCTACCGGGGCGCATACCGCTGAACGAAATCCAGCAGGATTTTACGCGCCCACAGCGGCTCGTCGGTCAATTGCATCATGCGCTCGACGTCAAAGCCCAGCTCGCGCAGCCGGGCTTCATTGCGCCGCAAACAGGCCAGCATGATCTGCGCATTGAATTCCGGGTGGAACTGTACGCTCAGCACCTTATCGCTGTAGCGAATTATCTGGCAGCGGTCGGCCTGCGACGCGGCCAGAATCTCCGCCCCCGGCGGCGCGGCCAGCACCGACTGGCGGTGGGTAAGATAGGCGGCGAACTGTGAAGGGTGATGTTGCAGGCAAAGCGCTTTTTTCGCCGCCGGGTGCAGCGTTACCGTCTGAATGCCCAACTCCGGGCCGTTGGGGTTGTCGCCCACCGCGCCGCCCAGCGCATGCGCCAGCAGCTGATGCCCGTAGCAGACGCCCAGCATCGGCACATCGGCGTGAAAGGCTTCGCGCGCCCAGCCGGCGGTATATTCGCTCCACTCCAGCCGATCGGTGACCATCGCCCAGGAGCCGGAAATAATCGCCGCCGATACCTGCTCAAACGGCGGCAGCGCCTCGCCGCGATCCGGGCGTATCACCCGCAGCGCATCATGCCGATCCGGCAGCGCATCGGCGAACCATTTTCCCTGCTGCCCGACCTGAGCCGCAATATCTTCCGGCGGCTCGCCCATCTGAATAATCAACAACACCTTTTCGCTCATCTTCCTTTTCTGCCTGTCGTAGCTGAAATCAACGGGATCCCCCCCGCACGCAGCGCTAACGCGCGGCGATATCATCGTAGCATTGGGCCGTTACAGCAGTACAGAACTCACGCCGGCGGCTGGCGATAGGCCAGCGAGAAGACGTCGTTAAAAACCACCCTGCCTTTGTGGTGCAGGATTTTGTCTATCCCCGTTTTCACGTCGGGCGGGACGAGCTCATTGTTCAGCAGCTTATCCACCGCCGCCGACGACAAGCGCCGGGTGGTGAACCAGCCGCCGTTATAGCAAATGCGCAGATCGCGCACGTCGATATCTTCGAAGCGATATTTGGGGCGAATGTCCAGCGACAACGCCAGCACCATCACCAGCACAAAGACGGTAAAGCCGACGGCGTAGTGCCAACCGAAGTAAGGGGCATAAAGCAGGATAGCCGCCACCGGAATGTAGCTAATCAACATCGTGGCAAAAAGATACGGATGAGACTGCATAAATTTCCGGCTGAATCTGATCTTATTATCATTGCGTTTTTCTTCCCGGTTAATTTTATCAATTTCCTCGGTCAGAATGCGTTTCACTTCATCCATCGCCACCACCGTTACGCTTACCAATATTGATTTCAGGGCAACAAATTGCGCCGACGCGCAATTAACAAAAATACAACATTTACGTCCTGACTAAAGCATAGACCGAAAAAGATAACAGGGGCAATTTACCCGGCGGCGGCGCAAGGGGTTATGGCATCAAAGGCAGTTCAAGCTCCGGATCGATAAGGCTGTAAATCTGATTACCGAATACCGGCTGTTGTAAGAGCCGATCGACGCTCAGCGCCACATCCTGACGGGAGACCAGGCCCAGCGCCGCATTGCCCTGCGTAAGCTGCGCGTTGTGCGTGGCGACCACATCCAGCAGTCCCCCCGGGCGGACAATGCAATAATCCAGCGAGCTGGTCTGCAGCCAGCTTTCCGCCAGCGACTTCTCCCGCACCGCCAGGCCGAAGGCGGCTTTGGCGCGCGGCGACAACAGGGGCCATTGCTCGCCGCAGCCCATGGAGGTCACCAGCAGCATACGTTTTATCCCGGCCTGCTCGACGCCGTCAATCACCACCCGGTGGCCCTGATAGTTAACCTCGCCGCCGCCCATGGTCGAGACGACGATAGCCGTTCGTCCCGCCAGGCGGCAGGCCCGCGCCACGGTGTCGGCGTCGAGGGCATCGCCCTGCACCACGGTGACGCCCTGCCCGCGCCAGTACGCGGCCTGTTCGGCATTACGCAGAACCGCCACCGCCGGCTGCTCGCATTCAATGGCGCGCTGCAACAAACAGCGCCCCACTCCCTGACCCGCTCCAAAGAGTAACCACGTCATACCGGCTCCGGCTGTAGCTCAAGCGCCAAGGTCCGGAACGCCTCAACCTGCGTGGCTAACAGCTGGCGATGGCTATCCCGTCCGAGAAAGATTTTAAACATAGCAGCTCCGGCGGCATTAAAAAACACCACAGACGCTGTGTCCATTGCCATAAACTTGCGCTCGATAAAGGCGATATGCCGGCAGTTTACCGCCCGAATATGCCCGCCCAGCCCATTCCTGCCGCGCAGGTTAAAGTAACCGTGGCGGTGCGTGCCGCTCGGCAGCTCGCTTTTAAATTCCAGAATGGCGTCCGCCGTATGGCTGATTAACGTCACTTCCCCCCAGCCGGCAATCGCCTCCCAAACCTGGTCGAACCGCTCGCCGGCGACCAGGGTGCGCTGCGCCGCGGGCAACGCCTCAACCACGTTGAACAGCGAGGTGTCATACTGACTGGCGATATCTTCCAGCGCGCCATCCGGCTCGGTCGCCAATAATTCATGCAATGTCATGGTTCGTCTCCAGTTAGTGGGCGTGTTCTTCGGCATTAAGCTGCGGAATAATCTGTTGTAGCGCCTGCATCAGGTTGTTCGCCCAGAAACGGCCGTCGTCGGTCAAACGCAGACAGGTGGAGTCATCGCGGGTTAGCCCCGCCTGGTGCCACTGGGTCAGTAACGGTTGCAGCTCGCCGGCGTTCCGGGTCAGCTGCGGCAAGCTCACCCGGCCGACCTCGATGCCGGCCTGAAGCTGATGCTGCCAGGGACCGGCCGGGCTGGCGGGCGTCATCATCATGATCGGCTTGCGCCCGCGATCCAGCGTCTGATAATAGCGTTCCAGACTGCGCTCCATCATATACGACTGGCCGTTCAGGTTGCCGCCGGCGCCGCTGCCCAGCGCCAGACAATCCGCGCCCTGCTTTATCAGCAGGTTATACAGATTGCGCTCGCGGGTGGTTCTGGCCCAATGGCTGTTGCTTAACTGATGCCAGCCGGCGTCCGCCAGAAAGGAGGCGCCGGTACGGTAAAAATCGCGCCGGGCGGCGACATCCGGCAGTTCCATCCGCTGATTTTCCGCCGCCTTCGCCAACGGCGTGGTGGGCAACAGATTCAGGGCGTAGAGATCGACGCCGTCCAGCGGAAGATCGCTGACAATCGCCAGATCTTCCCGCCAGATCGCCGGCGTTTGTCCCGGCAGACCGAACATCAGGTCGCACACCACCGCGGCGCGATCGCGCCGGCACAACTGTTCCATAAAGCGGATGGACTGCCGTTTATCCGAGGTGCGCGCCATGCGCCGGCGAATACGGCTGTCAAACGTCTGAATGCCGATGGAAAAACGGTTGGCTCCCGCGTCCAGACAGGCATCGATGCGCGCATCGTCAAAATCCATCGCCCGGCCTTCAACCGTAATCTCGCAGTCGGGGGCGAGAGGCAGTGAGGTGCGAATGGCGGTGATTATCCGCGCCAGTTCGGTGGCCGCCAGCGCCGTCGGCGTACCGCCGCCGAAATAGACCGCATGAATCGGCGCCGCCTGATGCAGCGGGCTGTCCGCCTCCAGCGCCAGCTCCTGCAACAGATAGCGGGTATAGGTTTCGGTACTGTCGTCACGCAGTTTATTCTGATAGAAACCGCAGAAGGTGCAGTGGGTGGCGCAGAAAGGAATATGCAAATACAGCAGGCGCTTGCGGGCGGGTAAAACCCGCTGTTTCAAGGCGTGCCAGCTGGCGGGGATCTGTTCGGCCGACAGCGGCGCATGGTTGCGCCAGGGCATGGCCATGCGCCGCGCGCCAAACGGTTGTGCGCCGGGCTGGGCATAATAGGGCGTCAAATCGATGTTCATTTATATCCATCCCCTCAAAGGCAATAGGATAATTAAATGATAATTATTTTTATTTATCAACGCACCCGATCTCCTCCTGGCGGGCGATAGTTTATTTTAGCGGCGGATTTGCTTTCCATTAACCTATTTGCATATTTTATTTAAAATAAAACCTACAAATTACTTTTTTATTATTTATCTTTTTCATCATGTTATCCGAATTAACGTTTAATAATGTTATAAAAATGAAAATAAAAAACCCCGTATTAAAATTAATTAACCTGACAAGCCCAAAAATATTGCAAGTGCTTTATCAGATAAAAATGCGATACGACTCGCATAATTGAAAACTCTCTGAAGTTTAATTTCCGGCCAAATCAGGCAAATGATAACGTTAATGAGAATCATTAACTTTCCAGAGAGAGATGTCATGAATAACCAGAGCGTCCCCCTGGTCGTCTTTGCGCTGCCGTTTATTTATAGCGGCGCAATTAACGCGGCCGTTAACGATGATGAAATAACCGTTATTAGCGCAGGGAGAACGGAACAAAATTTATGGGAAAGTCCCGTCAGTATGCAGGTGATTGATAATGAAAAGCTGAATAAATATACCGGCGATTCCATTGCCGAAGCATTACGCGATATTCCCGGCGTCGATATTACCGATACCGCGCTCGCCGGGCGCAAGCAAATAAGAATTCGCGGCGAAGAGGCCTCGCGCGTGCTGGTATTAATTGACGGCCAGGAAGTAACCTATCAGCGCGCGGGGCCCAATTACAGTTTAGGATTATTAATTGATCCCTCTTATCTGGAACGAATAGAGGTGGTGAAAGGACCGCACTCGGTATTATATGGTTCGCAGGCGATCGGCGGGGTGATCAATTTTATTACCCGCAAGGGCGGCGACCGGCCGCTGAGCGGAAAAATCAAAGCCGTCTACGACAGCGCCACGGCGGGCTGGCTGGAGTCGGCGCTGGCCTATGGCTCGATCGGCGATTTTGATTACCGCTTAAGCGGCAGCTACAGCGATCAGGGCAACCGCAGTACGCCGGACGGCCGCTTGCCGGACACCCATTTCCGCAACAGCGGTCAATCCGCCTGGCTGGGCTATCGCCTGGGCGAGCATAAATTCGGCCTGTCGCTGGACAGTTTTAAACTCAGCACCCAGACCTACACGGACACCGACGAGTACGATCGCTTCAGCGTGCGCATTCCCGAATTGGAAAGGCGCAAGATCGGCCTGTTTTACGACTGGAAAATTGACGGCGAGGTGGTGAAAAATCTGCATCTGGATGCCTATCGGCAAAACATCGAGCGCGAGTTTCGCAACGATCTGGCGCAAAGCGGCGACACGCTAAGCTATAACGGTATGACGCTTTACCAGGGCGGAATGGCGATGAGCACCGGCACTGACGATAAGCAAACCAGCCAGGGTCTGACGCTACAGGCGGATCTTACGCCAATGTCCGATCATACCCTGATCGTCGGCGGCCAATGGCTGTCCGACGTGGTCAGACAAAAGGCCTTTTCCAATGTCCAGGTAAGCGGTTCTCTTTCCCCGGCCGGTATTCCGTCAATATCGGTCAATCCCACTTCCGTATCGCATAACCACTGGCGCCAACACAGCTGGGCGCTGTTCGCCCAGAATGAATGGAAAATCACCCCTGACTGGGCCTGGACGCTGGGCGCGCGCCAATACTGGGTGGAATCGATCTCCTATGGCGGTCAGAAAACCGGTTCGGTGAAAATGAACAACATCGTCATCCCCAACAACAGTACCTTCAGCCCGATAAAGAAACACGACAATACGCTGGTTGCCGCCAGCAGCCTGCGCTATTCCGGTTTCGATAACGTTCAGCTGCGCGCCTCCTACGCGCAGGGTTACGTGTATCCGACATTGACGCATAAATTCTACGATACCACCGCCGGCGGCCAGGGCACCACCTACGGCAATCCGGATCTGGAAGCAGAGCGTTCGGATAACTACGAGATCGGCGCGCGCTACAAGGATAGCAGTTGGCTGCTCGACGGCGCGCTCTACCATTCCCGCGCCAAAGACTACATCACCACGCTGCGCTGCGCCGGCAACGCGGCCTGCTCCGGCAGCACCGACGGCAACAGCCGCTATTACGCCAACGCCAACCGCGCCAATACCTACGGCATGGAACTGTATGCGGAATACCTCGGCTGGGCGCTATCGCCCTACGTCAACGGCAATGTGATCCGCCGCGAGTTGGAGTTGCCGGACCGCAGCACCTATCGCACCGGCGAACCCGCCGTTACCGGCCGCTTCGGGATAAAGAACACCACTCTGTTCGAACGGCTGGAGCTGGAGTCCGACTTCTATCTGCGCGCCGCCTCCCGCGCCAAGGATCACACCGCGGATAGCGAAACCCGCCACAGCGGCTGGGCCACCGCCAATCTGGAATTGACCGGCACCTTCGGTGACGAAAGCCAGTATCAGGTCACGCTGGCACTGAATAATCTGCTGGATAAACGCTACGCCACGGCGCATGAAAGCATTCCGGCATCCGGTTTCAGCACCGCCATCGGCGCCTCTTTCTCTTTCTGACGGAGCAGAGTATGAAAAGGACGCTAGCGGCGTTGATTCTCGGGCTATGCTCATTCGCCTGCGCGGCTCAGCCGCGTATTGTGATTGCCGGCGGTTCGCTGGCGGAAATCGTCTATGCCCTGGAGGGCGGCGATGCGGTGGTCGGGGTGGATCAAACCACCAGCTATCCGCCGCAGACGCAGGTCTTGCCTAAAGTCAGCAACTGGCAGCAGTTGAACGCCGAGGGCATCCTGTCGTTGCGCCCTTCGCTGCTGATGACCTGGCAGGACGCCAATCCCCGGCAGGTATTCGACCAGCTCACCCAGGCCGGCGTCAAGGTGGCGCTGTTCAAAAGAACGCCGAGCACGCCGGCCCAGCTGTTCGACAATATCCGTCAGGCGGCGGAGTTATTGAAGCGCCGACCGGCCGGGGAGCGGCTGGCTAGCGGGATCGAGCAACAACTGAGCGCGGTGGCCCGTCGTCTGACTGCGCAGAAACAGCGGGTCCGCGTGGCGTTCCTGCTGAGCGTCGGCAGCAGCGCCGCGCAGGTGGCGGGGAAAAACACCGTGGTTGACGGCCTTATCACCCTGGCCGGCGGCGACAATATCGCCCCCCATACGCAGTATCGCACCTATGGCGCGGAATCGATGATTACCGCCAACCCCGAGGTGATTGTGGTCACCGCGCAAAGCGTGCAACAGGGGGGCATCGCGTCTTTAGCGGCGGTGCCGGGGATCGTGCAAACCCTGGCCTGGAAGAATCAGCGCATTATCGCGCTCGATCAGGCCATTTTACTGGGAATGGGGCCGCGCGTCGCCGAAGCGGTGCAGGCGCTTAATCGGGGATTTTACCCCTGAGCGCCCGCAGGCGATAATTGCGCCGCCGCGATCAGCGCCTGCCCCAGCGACAGCCCGCCGTCGCCGGCGGGCAGCCGTTGCGGTTGCAGCACCGTCAGCCCTGACAGCTGCTGATGCAGCAGCACGGAGAGCAGGCGGTTATGCATCACCCCGCCGGACAGCGCCACCGTATGGATGCCGTGCCGCCGGGCGGCGCGCCGGGCCAGGGCGGCAAATCCCTGCGCCAGCGCGTAATGGAACGCATAGGCTTTGTCGGCGGGCGCGGCGCGGTAATCCAGCCACTGCCGCCAGAAGGTCGCCAGATCCAGCCTGCCGTCCGCCAGCACCGGCAGCGCGACCGGCGGCCGCCACCGCGCCCGCTGGCGCTGAAACCGTTCGCTGCGCCACGCCAGCGACTCCAGCCAGCAGGCCGCCTCCCCTTCCCAGCTTTGCGCCTCGTGCGGAAATCCCGTTGCCGCCGCGACGGCGTCAAATAACCGGCCGGCGGATGAGGCCGGCGGCGCATTGATGCCGCGCGCAATCGCCCTGCTCAGCAAGGCGGAAGAGGACGCCGGGATCGCCGAGGCGTGCGGTAACGACTGCCAGTCGGGAACAAAACGCAGCCACTGCGCCAGCAGGTTGCGCCACGGCTGGCGGGCGGCCAGATCGCCGCCGGGCAGCGCCACGGCGGGCAAGCCGCCGAGATGACGGCACTGGGCATAGTCCGCCAGCAAACACTCCCCGCCCCACCACCGGCCGTCGGCGCCATAGCCGATGCCGTCCAGCGCCAGTCCGATAACCGGTCCGGCGTCGCGCGGCCATTGATGCTCCGCCAGGCAGGAGACGATATGGGCGTGATGATGCAGCACCTCGATACAGGGAATATGCCGCCGTTCGGCCAGCTGTTTGCCCAGGCGATGGCTGATATAGCCGGGATGCGCATCAACCGCCAGCGCGCCGGGGGCGAAACGGTAAATATCCTCAAAAAGGGCGATTGACTGGCGGTACTGCCGTTCGACATCGCTGTCCTCCAGATCGCCAAGATGCTGGCTGACCACCGCGTTTTCATCACGCAGCAGGCAAAAGGTGTTTTTTAAATCCGCCCCCAGCGCCAGCAGCGCGGGCTGGCCGGCAAACCCCGGCGGCAACGGCAGGGCGTCCGGTACGTAGCCGCGCGCCCGGCGCAGCATTTCCGCCCTGTTCTTGAATAACCCCTGGTGGTGCAGCCTGACCAGCGAGTCATCGGCCCGCTGCACAATATCCCGGTTATGCATTAACCAGCGATCGGCAATGGCGCCAAGCTGCTCCGTCGCCTGCGCATTGCTCAAGGCGGGCGGCTTGCCGCTGGCGTTGCCGGAGGTCATCACCAGCGGTAGATTTACCTGCGCCAGCAGCAGATGCTGCAACGGGTTGGCGGGTAGCATCATCCCGACCTCGGACAGGCCGGGGGCGATCGACGCCGACAGCGGGCCGTCCTGACGCCAGGGCAGCAGCACAATCGGCGCGGCGCCGCTTTGCAGCAACCGCAGCGCCGCGGGCATATCGTCGACGGCGGCGCATCTCTCAAGCCATGCGGCATCCGGCGCCATGACGGCCAACGGCTTGCCGGGACGATGCTTGCGTTGGCGCAGGCGCTGCACCGCCTGGGTATTGGTGGCGTCACAGGCCAGGTGAAAGCCGCCAATCCCTTTAATCGCCACGATTTTCCCCGCCCGCAGGGCGTCGGCGGCCTGGCGAATGGCGTCTTCCCCCTCGGCCAGTCGCTGCGATGCGGCATTCTCCAGCCAGACCTGCGGACCGCACTGCGGGCAGGCGTTGGGCTGGGCGTGAAAACGCCGATCCGCGGGCTGCCGGTACTCGGCCAGGCATTGCGGACACAGCGGGAAATCCGCCATCGAGGTAAACGGGCGGTCGTAGGGCATACGGCGGATTATGGTAAAGCGGGGACCGCAGTGGGTGCAGTTGATAAACGGATAACGATAGCGGCGATTGTCCGGGTCGTTGAGTTCGCGCCGGCACGCCTCGCAGGTGGCGGCGTCCGGCACCACCTGGGTATCCATCCGCCCGGCGCCGCTGTGTTCAATGACAAACGCCGTAGGTACGGCCGTCCACTGCCACGGCCGGCGGGTAATGCTGTCGATATGCGCCAGCGGCGGGCATCCGGCCGGCAGCGCGTTGATAAAGCGTTCGATATTTTCCGACTGATAAAGATGAATCAGCACCCCGGCGCCGTCGTTGCTGACGCTGCCGCACAGCTTCAGTTGCTGCGCCAACTGCCAGACATAAGGGCGAAACCCCACCCCTTGCACTTTGCCTTTTACGCGGATCTGAATGCCGTTATTGTTCATGCTTACGTGGGGTATATTCCTTTTCTGTTTATACAGGCTTCTGTGTATACAGGTTTCTATGTAAGTTCAGTGCTATTTCGTGCGCGAAAAGAAAGGTATTTTTATGCCGTACCCAGCACACGCCGGGGTTCTTCACGGCCACTCACATCATCCCCGTCGCCCACTCACGTCATCCCGTGCCCCACTCACGTCATCCCCGCGCAGGCGGGGATCTGTCTCTAGAACGTCAGCGGTCAAGACACTTTATTCACCATGCCTTACCCCTCCGTCATGCCCGCAGATCCCCGCTTTCGCGAGGAAGCATCTCAGCAACACCGAGCCGCCAGCGGAAGCAGATCCCTGCCTACTACCGCAGGGATGACGGAGGTGACTGCGCAGGGGATGACCGGTGGCAGTGCGCAGAATGACGGGGTTGGGAAATGTCGTCAGCAAATCCGCGGCATCGGCTCGTTGTGCGGCAGATCCAACAGCCGCGAGGTGCCGAACACCCCGCACAGCCGCACCTGCGGTTTTTCCGTCACCGAGCCGATGGTTACCGCGTCACGTCCTAGCGGATGCGCGCGCAGCGCGGCCAATACGGCGCTTTCCGCCTCGGTGGAGACCACCAGCACCAGCTTGCCCTCATTGGCGAAATTCAGCGCCTCCAGACCCAGAATTTCACAAATGCCGCGTACCGCCTGCTTCAGCGGCAACGCGCTTTCGTTGACTTCCATGCCGTAGCCGCTGGCCTGGGCGTACTCATGCAGGATGGCGGTCACTCCGCCGCGGGTGGCGTCGCGCAGGGCGCGCACCCCGGCTATATCACGCAGCGGAGCGATCAACGGCGCCAGCACCGCGCAGTCGCTGGCGAGCTCCGCCTCCAGCCCCAACTGCTCGCGCAGGTTGAGAATGGCGGCGCCGTGATCGCCCAGCGTACCGCTGACGATAATTTTATCCCCCGGACGAATCTCCCCGGTGCCCCAGCGAATATCCGTCGGAATCACGCCGATCCCGGCGGTATTGATAAAGATTTTGTCGGCGGCGCCGCGCGGCACCACTTTGGTGTCCCCGGTGACGATCTGTATCCCGGCGTCGCGGGCGGTTTGCGCCATGGATTCCACGATCCTGCGCAGGTCGGCGCCGGAAAATCCCTCTTCGATAATAAAACCGCAGGAGAGATACTGCGGCGTCGCCCCGCTGACCGCAATATCATTCGCCGTGCCGCACACCGCCAGTTTACCAATATCCCCGCCGGGGAAAAAAATCGGATCGATAACGTAGCTGTCGGTGGTGAACGCCAGCCGATCGCCCTGCTGCGTCAACGGCGCCAGCGGCAGTCTGGCCTGATCTTCCCGCTGCCCCAGCAGCGGATTGTCGAACGCCTGCAAAAACAGCTGCTCAATCAACTGCTGCATCGCCCGGCCGCCGCTGCCGTGCGCCAGGGTGATTTCTTTTGGCTGCATCTCTTTTGGACTACTCATTCAGGCGCACTCCCGCCGATACTGATAATAAGCCGCACAGGCTCCCTCGGAGGAGACCATCAGCGCCCCTATCGCATTTTGCGGGGTACAGCTGCGGGCGAAAAGCGGACAATCCGCCGGCTTGCAGCGCCCGGTCAATACGTCGCCGCAGCGCGAGCCCGGCTCGTCGGCCACGCGCTGCTGCCGCGGATGAAAACGACGCTCGGCGTCAAAGTCGGCATAGGCGGGCCGCAGTTGCATACCGGATTCGGCTATTTCGCCCAACCCGCGCCATTCGCTGCTGGCCTTGATTTCAAACACCTCCTCCATCGCCTGCTGCGCCAGCGGATTGCCGCTGTCCGGCACGATGCGCCGGTACTGGTTTTCCACCTCGCAGCGCGCATCGTGAAGCTGGCTTACCAGCATCAGCAGCGCCTGTAAAATATCCAGCGGTTCGAACCCGGTGACCACAAAGGGTTTATGAAAGCGATCGCACAGCGGCTGATAGGGATAAGCGCCGATCACCATGCTGACGTGCCCCGGCGCCAGAAAACCGTCGATGCGCAAATCGGGCTGTTGCAGCAGGCTCTTCAACGTTGGAATAATGGTGATGTGCTGGCAAAACAGGGTGAAATTGCTGATGTTGCGGCGTTTGGCCTGTTGCAGCGTCAGCGCCGTGCTCGGCATGGTGGTTTCAAATCCCAGCCCGAAAAACACCACCTGCCGCTGCGGATTTTTCTCCGCCAGCGCCAGCGCATCCAGCGGCGAATAGACAATGCGCACATCGGCGCCATGGCGGCGCGCATCCTGTAAAGAGCCATTGCGCCCCGGCACGCGCATGGCGTCGCCGAAGGTGCAGAAAATCACCTCGGGATGCGCCGCAATTTCCAGACAGGCGTCGATACGCCCCATCGGCAGCACGCAAACCGGGCAGCCCGGACCGTGGACGAACTCGATTTCCGGCGGCAGCAGCCGGTCCAGCCCGAATTTGAAAATGGCGTGGGTATGGCCGCCGCAGACCTCCATCAGCTGTAGCGGGCGTTCACGCAGCTGCGGCATATCGGCCGCCAGCGCCCGAATACGTTGCAGCAGCGCTTTCGCCAGTTCGGGATCGCGGAATTCATCAACGTACCGCATAATCGGCTCCGCTCTGACGCATTTCATCCAGTTCCAGCCCCACGGCGCGCATCGACTGCAAGGCCGCCAGCGTATCCTGCGCCTCCTGTTCGTCCAGCAGGCTCATGGCGAAACCGACGTGCACCAACACCCACTGGCCGATCAGGTCGGCGGGCGAACCTTCGCATACCAGCGCAATATTCACCGAACGCTGTACGCCGCAAACGTCAACGTAAGCGGGCTGATGGATATCATCCCCCACTGAAATCACCTTCCCCGGAATGCCTAGGCACATAGCTGCGCCTCCAGCCAGCCCAGCCATTCGTCCATCCCTTCGCCGCTGCTGGCGGACAGGGCGATAACCTGAATCTCGGGGTTAACGCGGCGGGCATTGGCCACGCAGGCTTCCAGACTGAAATCCACATACGGCAACAGATCGATTTTATTGATGATCATCAATGAGGCCGCGGCG
The DNA here is from genome assembly GCF_003115855.1 of Brenneria corticis. GTDB lineage: Bacteria > Pseudomonadota > Gammaproteobacteria > Enterobacterales > Enterobacteriaceae > Brenneria > Brenneria corticis. Next base: position 88,278 of record NZ_KZ819078.1, on the reverse strand, counting down.
AACATATGGGGATATTTTAACGGTTTGTCTTCGCCTTCGGTCACCGAAAGCACCGCGACCTTGGCTTGCTCGCCCAGGTCGAACCCCGCCGGGCACACCAGATTGCCGACGTTCTCGATAAACAGCAGGCTGTTGTCCGCCAGTTGCAGACGGTGCGCGGCGTCGTGCACCATCTGCGCATCCAGATGGCACCCTTTGCCGGTGTTCACCTGAATCGCATTAACGCCGGTGGCGCGGATGCGTTCGGCGTCGTTGGTGGTTTGCTGATCGCCCTCGATCACCGCACAGGAAAGGCGCTGGCTGATATGGTTCAGCGTGGAGGTCAACAGCGTGGTTTTACCGGATCCGGGGCTGGAAACCAGATTCAGCGCCAGGATGTTCCGCGCCTGAAAATGCTCCCGGTTATGCTGCGCCAGATGGTTATTCTTGCTCAGCACGTCCATTTCAATCTGCAGCAGACGCTGCTGCCCGACGCCCGGCGCGTGCGTTCCTGCCGCGCCCTGTCCGTAATGCAGATCCTGCTCCCTGACCTCGGGCTGAAAGGCGGCCTCGCCCTCGTCGGCGGCGCCTTTGGCCGACGGCTTCGCGCCCTTGGGCGGCAGCGCGTAATAGTGGTTATGGACATCGCCATGATAATGGTGGTGATGGATAATCACGCAGCGGCTCTTTATTTTACCGCCGTGATGATGGCCGTGGTGATGACCGTGATGGTGGCCGTGTTCGTGGCCGTGATGGTGGCCGTGGCCGTGGTCGTGGTCGTGGTCGTGGTCGTGATGATGGTCATGCTGATGAGAATGTTCTTCACCCTCGATCCTGCTTTCCCCTTCACCGCAACCGCATGTGGTACACATAGGGATCTCCTCCCGCTATCTCTTTTAGCGTCGTCATCCCCGCACAGGCGGGGATCTGCTTTATGCAGCCACTCGGTGATTGAGATTCCCGCCTACGCGGGAATGACATCAAGAGGGCTTAACTATCGGTTACTCCACCGCTAACTGCTTTAGTTGCATACTGTCGCCGTCATCAACCCGCAGATTATGGCTGCCGCACTGCGGACACCCGGCGTCATGGTTGACGATTTCCGCCACGGCGCTGCACTCCCAGCACCAGGCTTTGGCCGGCCGAACCGCAACGTGCAGTTCACATCCTTCCGCCAGCGTTTGCCGGCAGGCTGACTCAAAACAAAAACGCAGGGCGCTCTCCTCAATACAGGAAAGCGCGCCTATTTCCAGCCACACGGCGGTCACCCGCCGGGCATGATGCCGGCGGGCCTGCTGTTCAATCAGTTCCAGTGCGCTATAGCACATGGAAATCTCATGCATGGTGTTCACTCCTGTGGCGGCTGAAGAGCGCCCGGCGGCTGATATTCTGCGGCGCATCGCCGTCCGCGACGGGGAACGACAGCGCCATTTTCGCGCTCTGCTCCGCCAGGAGAACCGCCCGCTCCCCGCTGATGCCGCCGTCGATGGGCGACATCAGCGAACAGGAGAGATACTGCTTCCCTGACATCTCGCCGACGATAAACGTCACGTTGCCGCAGGGCAGCGCCAGCGCCAGACGATCGGCCAATTTTCTGACCGGCCAGACCTGCCCCGGTCCCGGCAGCACCAGCAGGCTTATCATCCACGGCGTCAGCAGACAGCCGACCCACTGCCGTTCAAACAGGGTGAAGCCGCAGGCCCTGACCGGGATGCCTTCACGATAAAAAGGCAGCATCCGCATCTTTTCCCGCGCGACCTGCTCGAACATCGGTTCCAGCCAGGCCGCCGGATGACCATCATGACGGATAGTAAGCGCGGATTCTTTGCGCTCGCCCGGCATCCGGTCCAAATCGCCTGCTTCAACTGGGTTATTCACTACAGACCTCGTCATGCTCACGTTCGCTGACGGTGACGCCGCTTTGCCGCAGCGCCGCGATAATCTGCTGTAGGGCCGGCTCCAGCGCCCGCGTAACGGTTGCCGTCAGGCCGATATTCACCTCCAGCGACTCCGGTTCCACCCCCACCAGCGTCAGCTTTTGCGGGAACTCGCCCGTCAGCCGCAACGCCATCAGTACATCGGATAAGCCCAACTGGTGCGGGGAGATTTTGCGGGTGAACAGCGCCGGCACTTCGTCGTCGCGCAGTACCGCCACCGCCCCCGGCGCCTGTCCGGTCAGCACCGCATCCGCCACAATCAGGTGATCGCGCCCGGCCATGGCTTCCATCAGCTCCATGCCCGACGTACCGCCGTCAAGGATGTCGATTTGCGGCGCAAACCTATAGCGCCGCTCTAACGCCTCGATAATGCGCACGCCCACGGCTTCATCGCTCAGCAGCAGGTTGCCGATCCCCAGCACCAGTATGTTCATCACAGCACCTTGACCCGGGTCACTTCATTGCCGTTTACCGTATCCACAATATGCACCGCACAGGACATGCACGGGTCAAAGGAGTGGATGGTGCGCACCACTTCCAGCGGCTTATGGGGATCGGCAATCGGCGTTCCCACCAGCGATTGCTCATAAGGCCCGGCGACGCCCTCGAAGTTGCGCGGCCCGGAGTTCCAGGTGGAGGGAACCACCGCCTGATAGTTGGTGATTTTGCCGTTTTTAAACACGATCCAGTGCGACAGCATGCCGCGCGGCATTTCACCGAACCCCACGCCGCGGAACTCGGTGTCCGGCGACAGATCGGGTTTGATAAAGGTCTGGTGATCGCCGTTGCCGATATTGGTCACCAACGCCTGCCATTGCTGCGCCAGCGTATCCTTCAGCACGCCGCAGTGCACCGTACGGCCGATCACCCGGCCCAGCGTGGAGTGCAGATGTTCTGTCTGCAACTGCTGGCCGGTCAATTTGTGGTACGCCGCGCCGACCTGGGCGAAATGCGCTTCGGTCTCTTTATGTTTGGCCGCCAGACCGCACAGCAGCCAGGCCAGCGGCCCCACTTCCACGGTCTTGCCGTAGAAGGTCGGCGCTTTGACCCAGGAGTATTTGCCGTCATCCTGCCAGCCGGTATAGTTCGGGCGCGTCAGCCCTTCCCATGGCGCCAGCGGTTCGTCATCCTGATACCAGGCGTGCTTGCCGCTCTCCTTGATGCCGTCAATCAGGAAGGGATCGTTATGGCTGGTAATCGGCCGATATTTGGCAAAATCGCCGTTTTCCAGGTAGCCCCCCGGCAGCAGGAAACCGCCGCTTTTATTGTCCGTCGGCAGTTCAGGCACGCTGAGGTAGTGATCGGCGGCTTTCCCCAGACTCAGCCATTCGGGATAGTGGGCGGCAATCACCACGCAGTCCACCTTATAGACCTGCTCGATAAAATCGCTCAGACGATCGATAAACGACTTCACGTACATCAGGCGTTCCAGGTTCAGCACGCTGGGCGCATCCAGATTGATCGGGTTGGCGACGCCGCCCACGGCCAGATTCTGGATATGCGGCGTTTTACCGCCGAGGATCGCCACGATACGGTTGGCGTCGCGCTGACACTCCAGCGCCTGGAGATAGTGGGCGACCGCGATCAGGTTCACTTCCGGCGGCAGCTTCATGGCCGGGTGTCCCCAATAGCCGTTGGCAAAAATGCCCAACTGGCCGCTGGCCACCAGGTCTTTCACCTTCTGCTGCACTTTGGTGAATTCCGCCGCGTTGTTCAGCGGCCAGTCGGACAGCCCCTTCAGCAAGGCTTCGGCCTTTTGCGGATCCGCCTCCAGGGCGGAGGTGACGTCCACCCAGTCCAGCGCGGAGAGCTGATAAAAGTGCACGATATGGTCATGGATGCTGTGCGCCGCCAGGATCAGGTTACGGATATACTGGGCGTTGACCGGAACGTTGAGCTGCAAGGCATTCTCCACCGCCCGCACGGACGCGATGGCGTGCACCGTGGTGCAAACGCCGCAGATACGCTGCACTATCATCCAGGCATCGCGCGGATCCTGACCTTTTACAATCTCTTCCATCCCACGCCACATGGTGCCGGACGACCAGGCCTTAGTGACTTTCCCCTGTTCAATTTCGCAATCAATGCGCAGGTGTCCCTCAATACGGGTGATGGGATCAATGGTGATGCGTTGGCTCATGCTTTACCTCGGCCTGATAATTCTTATGAACGCCTTCCAGCGCGGGAAGTACCGGCAGCAGCCGGATTAACAAGATGTATGCACAGACTTCAATCGCCACAAAACCGATGGAGATCAGCACTTCCGACGTAGCCGGGAAGTAGTGATAGCCGCCGCCGGGATTGAACGCCAGCAGGGAATAGCTCAGCCGCCACAGCGCGGCCCCGAACAGCATGCTCACCGCCCCGATAAACAGCGGACGCGAGTCATTGCGGCAGCGTTTGATGCGGAACAGGATCAGCGGGAAGATCATCAACGCGATTTCGCACCAGAAGGTGATGGCGAAACGATCGGCGGTAAACAGATACCCGGTTTTATCGCGCCAGATAAGCTCGCCGAAACGCAGCACCACAAACAGCAGCAGCAGTACCTGAATGATTTGCGTCAGCCGGGCGAACAGATGCTTTTCACTCGCGGCGCGGCCTTTCAGCCCGGCCTGCACCAGCGAACCCTCAAACATCACGATGGCAAACCCCATGATGAACGCCGTCAACAGCGACAGCAGCGGCAATAGCTCATAGCTCTGCCACAGCGGATGGACCTTAAACCCGGCGGAAATCATCAGCGACCCCATTGACGACTGGTGCATGGTGGGCAGCAGCGCGCCGAAGGCGATAATCAGGAACATCACTTTATTTAACCGCCTGAGCGATACCTTCCAGCCCATGCGCTCGCAGATCACCGGCGCGAACTCCAGCGCCATGACGCCGATATAGATCGTCATACAGACCGCGGTTTCAAACAGTACCGATGAGGTATTGAAATAGCCGGGGATAAAGAAGTACGGAATGTTCCAGTAACGCCCGACATCGATGGTGATCGACAGCCCCCCCAGCGAATAGCCGAACAGACTGGCCAACAGCGCCGGACGAACCAGCGGGTGGTATTCGCCGCGGTTAAACACATACACCGCCCAGGCCAGCGCCCAGCCGCCGCAGGCGAAACCGGTGCCCACCAGCAGGTCGAAGGCGATCCAGATCCCCCAGGGATAGCCGCCGTTCAGCGCCGCAACGGAGCCGATGCCGAAAACCAGACGTTTCACTATCAGCAGCGCGCACAGAATGACAAACGGCGCCAGCAACATCACCGGCCAACTGACCAGACGCCCGCCTAACGGACTCGCTTTATGCGCCGTCATGATCGTTCTCCTGTTTCTTATCGGTGGGTTTGTCGTCCGCCGGATCGTGGCGATCCTGCCGGTCCGCGCGGGTATTGCGATGAACCAGCACCGACAGCCCCGCCAATACCGCCAGCGGCAGCACCATGCCTTTATACAGGGTGTGCTGAATATGCTCGGAGCGCGCGCCGGTGGAAAGCTCCGCCAGCTCAGGCAGATCAAGATTCTGATAAGGCACGCCCGCCAGCACCAGCACCTGGGTGCCGCCCGCCTCTTTTTCGCCGTAGACGTGCTGGTCGTATTTCGGCACGGTATGGAGATAGGTATCCTTTTTGCTCAGCGTCTGGCGCGGATAGTGATACTCATCGCCGGCCGACAACGACAAACGACGCTTGGCCTCGGCCAGCAGCTCTTCACGCGTGCCGAAAATGACCGCGCCGGTGGGACAGACGTCCACGCAGCCCGGCAGACCGCCCTGGTCCAATCGTTCCAGCCCCGGCTGATTGCACAGCTCGCATTTATGCAGTTTGCCGAACGGGTTTTCGTAATCGTACTTGGGGATGTTGAACGGACAGGCCACCATGCAGTAACGGCAGCCGGTGCAAATGTCGGCGTCGTAATGAACCACGCCGGTTTTGGGATTTTTCTTCAGCGCGGAAACCGGACAAACCGATACGCAGTTGGGATCGACGCAGTGCATGCACTGCTTTTTGATATAGGCGTAACCGTTCTCAACCTGATCCTTGTTTTTGCCGTCGCCGGAGCTCCACACCTGAATAATGTTATTGGTGTAAGGGCTGAGCTTATCGTTGTTCGACCAGATGGCGTCCCCGCCGGCGTAGATTTTGCTGTCCGGATTGTAGGTCAGCTTATTGAGCTGCTGGCATTCTGTCACGCAGGCCTGGCAGCCGACGCACAGCGTGGAGTCGTAAAGCATTCCCAGGGCGCCGGGAATGGGTTGTTTATTGGTTGCCGCGGCCTGACCCGCCTGGGGCGTACCGGCCAGCAACGCGCCGGCGGAGGCCAGCTTGAAAAAATTGCGTCTGTTCACGGCCTAACCCTCCCGGGGTGGGTTTCCAGCGTCCTGCTGACTTTGCTTGTGAGCCGCCTGCTTTTGCTGACGCCCCAACTCGCGCACGGTCATCAGACTGACGCCGCCGACCACGCCAAGCACGCCGCCGATCAAACCCGTCGCCGTGGCTGAAATATGCCCGCCTTCAGGACTATGGACGTCGGGTTTTTCCACGCGCGGCGTGGGATTTTCCACGTTGGCCAGTTGGAAAATACCCTTGGTGAAGCCGATGCCCTTCTCGTTACAGCCATAGCAAGGGTGGCCGATGCCCACCGGCCAGATGCCGCCGCCCACGTCGCAGAACTCCAGCGTCGGACAGTTGCCGTAGGTTTCCGGCCCTTTACAGCCCAGATGGTAGAGACACCACCCCTGACGATGCCCTTCATCGCCGAATTCCTTGGCGAAACGTCCGGCGTCGAAATGCGGGCGGCGCTCGCAGTTTTCGTGGATCAGACGGCCGTAGGCGAATGTCGGCCGGCCCTCGCCATCCAATGCCGGCGGACGTTGATAGGTGATGATATGCGCCACGGTGGCCAGGAAATTGTGCGGATTCGGCGGGCAGCCGGGAATATTAATCACCGTTTTCCCCGGCAGGATCTCCTGCAGGCTGACCGCGCCGGTCGGGTTGCTGCCCGCCGCCGGGACGCCGCCCCAGGCGGAACAGGAGCCGATGGCGATAATGGCGGCGGCGTGTTCGGCCGTCTCCCTGATATGATCCACTATCGGTTTGCCGGCCACCATGCAGTAGATGCCGCCGTCTTTGATGGGGATCGAACCGTCGACGACCAGTACGTATTTCCCTTTGTATTGCTCGATGGCGCGATGCTTGTTTTCCTCCGCCTGTTCGCCGAACGCGGCGGAGAGCACTTCGTGATATTCCAGCGAGATGGTGTTTAACAACAGATTCTCAATGGTTGGATGCGTCGCCCGCAACAGGGACTCGGTACAGCCGGTACACTCCTGCGCGCCGATCCAGATAACCGGCGGTCGCTGCGTGGAACCTATTGACCGGGCGATTTCCGCCACGGCGGAATCCGCCAGCCCCATCGATGCCGCCAGTGCCGCACATAACTTCATAAAATCACGACGATTAACGCCGTGATGGGAAAGCATGAAATTTTCCCCACTCATTTTTTATTATTCTCCTGTAACCCGAACGGAGGAACACACAATATGTGTGTGGTTATGGTAATGAGTAAGTTAAGTTAACAGACTTGATCTTCATCAATCGGCGGGGCAATAGATTTCTTATTTCTGTTATAACTGTGACTTTATACGCATAGAATCTATTTAAAGGGACATGGCTATCGTTTAAATGAGACATAATCGCAATAACCCGCGTGGGATTATCATGATATTTATTTTTAATTGGCTAAATCGATTAATCACCGGACGTAATCGTTTAATTGATTATTTAAAACACGCTGATATAGAAAGATTTTTTAACAATCCCTCATTGTCTTTATTTGTTTATTTTCCACGGCGTATACCGCTTTTTTTTATACCCCGAAATTAATAATTAATATTACTTACTTTAGATTTTTTAGTTTAAAAATAAATCCTGACGCAGCAGATTTTCAATCCGGCTAACAGGAAATTTCCTTATAACCTGATAATCCACAGAACAATAAATAGCGCTAATATTGGGTTGTGAACGGCGAATAAAAACGGCGCGCCCCGGCCCCCATTGATAGCTGAAAGAGTAAACAAAAAGGCAGCACGGTATCAACCGTACTGCCTGAAGCGAAAAAACAGCGCGTTTCAGACCGGGTTACTGAATACCCTGACTGCGCAGATAATCTTCGTAGTTGCCGGTGAAGTCGATGACTCTATTCGGCGTCATCTCCAGAATACGGGTCGCCAACGAACTGACGAACTCGCGATCGTGAGAAACGAACAGCAGCGTGCCCTGGTACATTTCCAGCGCCATGTTCAGCGACTCGATGGACTCCATATCCAGGTGGTTGGTCGGTTCATCCATCACCAGAATGTTCGGACGCTGCATCATCAGTTTGCCAAACAGCATGCGGCCCTTTTCGCCGCCCGACAGCACTTTGACCTTCTTCCTGATATCATCCTGGCTGAACAGCAAACGGCCCAGCACGCTGCGCACCGCCTGTTCATCATCCTTTTCCTGCTTCCACTGGCTCATCCAGTCGAACACCGTCAGCGCGTCGTCAAACTCGTATTCGTGATCCTGGGCGTAATAGCCGATCTTGACATTTTCCGACCATTTCACGCTGCCGCTATCCGGCGGGAGATCGCCGACCAGCGTTTTCAGCAGCGTCGATTTACCGATGCCGTTGGTGCCTAAAATCGCGACCTTTTCACCCACTTCCACCATCAGATTCAATTTGCTGAACAGCGGAGCGCCATCAAACCCTTTCGCCAGCGCCTCCACTTCCAGCGCGTTACGGAACAGTTTTTTATCCTGCTCGAAGCGAATAAACGGATTCTGGCGGCTGGAAGCCTTCACCTCTTCCAGCTGGATTTTATCAATCTGCCGGGCGCGGGAGGTCGCCTGTTTGGATTTGGAGGCATTGGCGCTAAAACGGCTGACGAAAGACTGCAGCTCGGAAATCTGCGCTTTTTTCTTGGCGTTGTCCGCCAGCAGACGTTCACGCGACTGAGTGGCGGCTGTCATGTATTCGTCATAGTTGCCGGGATAAATACGCAGTTCGCCGTAGTCCAGATCCGCCATATGGGTACACACCATATTCAGGAAGTGACGGTCATGGGAAATGATGATCATGGTGCTGTTGCGATCGTTCAGCACCTGTTCCAGCCAGCGGATGGTGTCGATATCCAGGTTGTTGGTCGGTTCATCCAGCAGCAGAATATCCGGATCGGCGAACAGCGCCTGCGCCAGCAGCACGCGCAGTTTCCAGCCCGGCGCCACTTCGCTCATCGGGCCGTAGTGCTGTTCCACGGGAATGCCGACGCCCAGCAGCAGTTCGCCGGCGCGGGCTTCCGCGCTGTAGCCGTCCATCTCGCCGTACTGCACTTCCAGATCGGCCACTTTATAGCCGTCCGCTTCGCTCATTTCGGCCAGCGCGTAGATACGATCGCGTTCTTCTTTTACCGCCCACAGCTCGGCATGGCCCATGATCACCGTGTCCAGCACGCTGTATTTTTCAAACGCGAACTGATCCTGGCGCAGTTTCCCCAGGCGTTCATTCGGATCGAGGAAAACGTTGCCGGCGCTCGGCGCCAAATCGCCGCCGAGGATTTTCATAAAGGTGGATTTGCCGCAGCCATTCGCGCCGATCAAACCGTAACGGTTACCGCCGCCAAACTTAACGGAAATGTTCTCAAACAACGGCTTGCTGCCGAACTGCATGGTGATATTGTTGGTACTTAACACAGCACTTACTCAAGTCAAAATGTGATATGGCACGCATTATGCCACAAGATAGCCGCCTAATCGCGGTTAGTCCCGATCGAAAATAGGAAAGCGTTGTTTATGCCCATCATTCGCCGTTTTAAACAGGTCGATGTTTTTACCCAGATCCCTTTCACGGGCAATCCGTTGGCGGTGGTGCTGGATGCCGATGGACTGACCGTTGAACAAATGCAGGACATCGCCCGTTGGACCAACCTGTCGGAAACCGCCTTTGCACTGCCACCCACCGATCCGCTGGCGGATTATCGCCTGCGGATTTTCACGCCGGAGAGTGAACTGCCTTTTGCCGGCCATCCGACGCTGGGGAGCGCGCACGCCCTGCTGGAGTCCGGCCTGCGAGTCTCATCCCCAGGACAGCTCATTCAGCAGTGCGACATCGGCCTGGTGCCGATCAATATCAGCAGTGACGGTCAATTGGCTTTCCATGCGCCGCCAGCGACTATCGCCCCCTTTGCCGTAGAGCGCTACCCCTTGCTGGAGCAGACGCTCGGCAGCGCCGACATCAACCGGAGCTATCCGCCCGCATCGGTAGATATGGGAATTCGCTGGCTGGTTATCCGTATGGACAGCGCCGCCACCTGTCTGGATATCCATCCCGATGCGCTGGCGCTGGCCGCGTTGCAGCAAGCCTGCGAGGTCGACGGCATTGCGATATATGGCCCGCACGATAATGGCGACCCGGCGGATTATGAAGCCCGCGCCTTCTACATTGAACGAGGCGGTTTAAAGGAAGATCCGGTTACCGGCAGCGCCAATGCCTGTATGGCTTGTCTCCTGCGCCACCAGCACTACCCGGATAATATTGCCTCCCGGCAGGGCTACCTGGTGCGACAGGGCGTCAAACGTCAGTGCGACGGCCGGATAGCGGTGAGTTACATCAATGACGAACCCTGGGTGGGAGGGCACAGCGTAACGATTATTGACGGAACGCTACAGGTATAAAGATGGTTGCAGCAAACATGCCTTAAATAGAGGAACCCAAATGAAAACGCTGTATGAATTGCATCATCCCCCCCACCTGAATTTAAGCATCCAGGATGAGAACGACGCCGCCGCGCTCTTCGCGCTGATTCAGGCGGAAAAGCCCCGTCTGCGCCGTACGTTGCCCTGGCCGGATTCGGTTAAAAATATCAATGACACGCTAAACACCATCAAAAACAACCGGGATGAGTTTTTCGCCGGCGTCGCCGCGGTCTATGTCATTCGCTGGGACGGCATTATCGCCGGCATCGTCTCGTTCAACACCATCCGGGAGCAGGAAGGGGTGATTGGCTACTGGATTGGCGAAAAATTTGAAGGCAAAGGCGTGGTTTCACTGGCGGTCGGCACCATGATAAAAGCTTATATCAACGCTGGGATCGTCAAGCGCTGCGTGATAAAAGCCTCGGTGGAAAACGCGCGCAGCAATGCGCTGGCGCGGCGTCTGGGATTTGCTTTTTATCGCATCGAAAAAGGGGGAGAAAAGCTTGGCGATCGGCGCATCGATCAGAATATTTACCGCTATCACCCTGATATCACCCGCCTGCAACCTCCCGGTTAAAAGACCAGGTTCTGATCCCGGCCGACCACCGTGACGGGCTATCGCCAAAGGTTGATACGCCGACCGGCGTATCAGCCAATAGTCTTATCCACTATCGTTTGGCTAATAACAACCCGAGCACCAGCCCGACCGTCGCGCCGATGCCGATACCATGCCAGGGTTTGTCGTGCACGTAGACATCGGCTTTATCCGCCACCTGTTTGGCACGGGCGTAGTAACTATCGGTTGCGCCAATGCGCGCTTTGACCTCAAGCAGCGCTTTCTCCGCATTCTTTTTCAGATCAAGATAGGCTTTGTCGGCCTGGTCGCCGGTGTAACGTAGCACTTCGTCCAGCGTTTCAGTCAAGAGTTTTAGATCGTCGTCGATACGAATCTCTTCAGGTTGTTTTTTTACTTCTGCCATGATGCGCTTCCTTTATTGATGAAAAATAATTGTCTTACTAACTATAGACAATTCTGCTCGCTTGTTATGACGTTTAACGACAGAGCATTCCTAAACATTTTCTTAATGGCCCCCAGGCTGATGAAATAAATGGCGCGTGGCGAAAAAACTGCTTATGCGCCATGCAAAGCATTCAGTTTAGCCAACAGCTCCTCCCTGGTCCGTCTGGTGCGCTCGACGGCAGCGGATTTAATATGACCAAAGCCGCGAATTCGGGCCGGCAACTCGGCAAGCTTTTGATATAGCGGCAAAAGCTCCGGTTGAGTCATATTACTTATCTCATCGACCAATGCTTCGTATTCCAGCAGGAGTTTCCTTTCAAGACGCCGCTCGCGCTGCCCGCCAAAAACATCGAATAGCGTGCCGCGCAGAAAACGCGCTTTAGCGAGAATTTTCAATAATGGAATAATCCATGGACCGCATACGATTTTCCCACGATGGCCTGTTCGAGGGTCGATCTTATGCCAAAAAGCCGGACTCATATGAAAACGAACTTTACAGTCGTCGCCAAAGCGATTTTTTATTCTGGTCAGAAAATCCGTTTCCACATAAAGACGGGGGACTTCATATTCGTCTTTATAGGCCATAAGCGTGAACAAATTCTCAGCGATGGTACGCACAAGGTTTTCATCGTTAACCCTCGACGTTAATGAACGCAGGCGCTCCATGCGTCCGGCATAGCGTTCGGCATAGGCGACATTTTGGTATTCCACGAGAAACTGTGTGTGGTGAGAAATCAGCGCATCGAGAGATTGGCGGGGCTGGGCTTCCCCTGCGGCGGCGCACGACAACTCGGCGATCTTTTCCGGCGCGTCCGCCGCCACCCGGCCCAGGCGGAAGGCATCCAGGGCGGTTGATGATATATTTCCAAGCGCAGCGATAACGCTTTCAATTGACGCCAATGAGACAGGCAGCAGACCGGATTGCCATGCGTGACCCAATAAGATCAAGTTTGTTTGCTGGCGATCGCCCAACAGCCGATCGGCTATCATTTCCGCGTCCAGACACTTGCTCCGTAAGCTACGGGAACGGATCGTGCTCAATATATGGTCAGTATTGTACCTCAGTGACGGATCCCGCAGCATATCGTCAGTTTGCGCCATATGCGTATTGACGACACAGGTCGTATTATTCACCGACATAACGTCAAGGGAGCGAGCGTCGACGCCGGCGACCATATCCGCCGCGATCACCAAATCCGCCCGCGCGCTATCAATCCTGACCTGATGTAACTCCGCCGCGTCGACGCAAAAACGAATGTGAGATAACACCACGCCGCCCTTTTGCGCAAATCCGGAAAAGTTAAGCGTACCGACGGCAAAGCCGCAGCGTGCCGCAGCCTGCGCCACAATGTTCGCCGCCGTGACCACGCCGGTACCGCCGATGCCGGAAAACAGAATTTCATACGGAGAAACCGGGCTGAATAGCGCTGGCGCTTGCAACCCATTAATCAGCGCCATCATTTCGGCGGATAAACCTACGCCGTCCGCCGCCCCCTTTTTCATTTGCCCGTCTTCTATGGTAACAAAACTGGGACAGCATCCTTTCAAACAAGAGAGATCGACGTTGCATGCATTTTGCACGATCGCGCGTTTGCGCCCTAATGGCGTATCGATAGGCTCGATAGCAAGGCAATTGGATATCTGTTGGCAATTGCCGCATCCTTCACAAACATAATCGTTGATAGCGACATGTAAGCGCGACGACGCGCTTAATCCCCGCTTTCTACGTCGCCGTAGCTGGGAGGCACAAACCTGATCGTAAATGATGACGGTGACGCCCTCAAGCTCACGAAACTCACGCTGCACGCTATCCAGCTCGTCCCGGTGATATAATTTCACCGTCGGAGGCAATGGGCGCTCATTGCCGTAGCGCTGCGGATTTTGTGCAACGATGGCGACGGCTTTCGCGCCCTCTGCCAACATCTGTTGCGCGATTTGCGGCGCGGACAGCTCGCCGTCAATCGCCTGACCGCCGGTCATGGCGACGGCGCTGTTGAACAGAATCTTGTAGGTGATGTTGCTCCCCGCGGCAATAGACTGGCGGATGGCAAGATAACCGGAGTGAAAATAGGTCCCATCGCCGATATTCTGGAATACGTGTTTTCTTGCGGTAAAGGGCGCGTGTCCGATCCAATCGACGCCCTCTCCTCCCATCTGTACCAGACCGCCACCGGTATTACGCGCCATCCAGAGCACCATGCCATGACAACCGATTCCCGGCTGAGCATGGCTGCCTTTAGGCACTCGGGTTGAGGTATTATGCGGGCAACCGGCGCAAAAATAGGGTTTTCGTACCGGGAGAAGGGACGCATTTCCCGCTTCGGACGGCCGTGTCCACTCCGCAAAGAGGCGAAGATTCACGTCGAACCGAGACAGCCAGTCTGCCAAAGAGGGAGAAATCAGCGAAGGCCGGAGAAGCGCATCATTCGGCAAAAGAGCCTGCCCGTTGCGATCGCATTTCCCTTGTAAATCGATCGGATGTCGAGTCGGCGTTTGCGATATAAACTGGGCAATCAACCCTTCTACCACCCCCTTCTTTTCTTCAATAACGAAAATGTGCCGCACGTCGGGAATAAGATCTTGTAGCAATGGCGACAAAGGAAAAACAAGGGTGATATGGAGCAAAGCAATGCCGTGCGCCGCTAAATCATCGGGAGTTAATCCGCCAATCCGCAGCGCCTCAAGTACGTCCCGATATACCTTGCCAACCGTAACCAGAAGCGCAACGGGCGAACGACAGGGGACCAGCACGCGATCAATCGGGTTCAGACGCGCAAACTTTTCAACCGCTTTTAGTTTATATTTGAGACGTTTTTCAACCTGAGGCCCTGGCGGATCCGGCCAGCGCCAGTGTAATCCATCGCAGCCCGGTTCGATATCTTCCGGTATGACGAACGCGTCCGGTACATCATCATTGAGCATGGCGGCGCTTTCGACCGTTTCACTGATGGCCTTAAACCCCACCCATGCGCCGCTCACCCGGGAGGCCGCCCATCCCCACAGTCCGACTTTCTTATAATCGGCGACGCTTGCCGGATGCAATACCGGCATACTCCATGCCATCATCGCGACGTCGGATTGGTGAGAAAACGAAGATGACTCGCATCCATGATCGTCCCCGGCGATGACAAGAACCCCGCCATGAGGCGAACTGCCATAGGCATTGCCATGCCTGAGCGCATCGCTGGCGCGATCGACTCCCGGACCTTTTCCATACCACATGCCGAACACGCCGGAAACTTTTCCTTCAGGGTCCGTTTCGACCTTTTGTGTACCGGTCAGCGCCGTCGCGGCAAGCTCTTCATTAATAGCGGGCTGAAATCGGATACCGGCTTTAATTAGCTCATCGTTACGTCGCCAAAGCGCCTGATCGAGGCCCCCTAAAGGCGAACCGCGATAACCGGACACATATCCGGCGCTGTTAATTCCCTGAGATTTATCAACAGCCGCCTGGGCAAGCAGTAGTTCAACCAGTGCATCCGCACCGCAAGAGAGAGAAGAAACCGGGTCATGCATTTGAACCTCCATATTCCGTGTTTAACAATCGCTTACAAACAAAGAAACACCACCCATCTCCGTGGCATCAAAACATTAAATATAAATAATTATTACGATTAAATGGTTAACTATTCCAATAAAAATAGCCATGGATATTATTAATATCAAAATAAACAATAACCTATTTTTTGGCGACCAAATAAATAGATTAGTAATTCTTATTAATGCTCCCGTATCCGACAAATTTCCTTGACGTTAATCATAAATTGACGACAACGGCCAGATACTTCAATGATTGTGCCTTTCACAGCGTCACGTTTGCGGCATACCTTACTTCAGGCATGACCTTTTGCCGCCACAAGGCGACCTTACGCATGGAGATAAAAAAACCGCCGCAGATAAAATCTGCGGCGGTTGGCAAGTTAAACCTGGCGTGCTAGGCGTTTACATCATGGGCTGCGCCAGTTGAACCAGCCCAATCAGCGGCTGCGGGTAAACCCCCAGAAGCAGCACCGCGATCGCCGAAATCAGCACCACCACGCCGCCCGCCGTCAGCGCCCAGTTAGTTGGCGTATCGCGATTCAGTATCTCCGGCGCCCGCAGATACAGGCTGACCATCACCCGCAGATAGTAGTAAAGGCCGATGGCGCTACCCAAAACCACCGTACCGGTCAACCACCACAGTTCGGCATTTACGCCAACGGCCAGCACATAGAACTTGCCGAAGAAGCCCAGCGTCATGGGGATACCGGCCAGCGACAGCATCATCACCGTCATCACCGCGGACAAAATCGGCTTATGCCAGAACAGGCCGCGGTAGGAGAACAGCGAATCGGCATCCGGCCCGCTGTACGGACTGGACATCAGGCTGACCACGCCGAAGGCGCCGAGACTGGCAAACAGGTAGCCCACCAGATAAACCCCCACGGTTTCCAGCGCCAGCTGATGACTTTGTACCGCAATCAGCGCCACCAGCAGGTATCCCAAATGGGCAATGGAGGAGTACCCCAGCAGGCGTTTAATATTGGTCTGCGATACCGCCATCACGTTGCCGAACAGGATGGAGGCAAAGGCAATCACGCCGAGCGCCGTTCTGACCGCTTCGCTGTCTACCAGCGGCGCATAGAGGAACAGTCGCATCACCGCGCCAAAAATGGCGATTTTGCTGGCGGTGGCCAGAAAGGTCGAGACCGGCGCCGGGGCGCCCTGGTACACGTCCGGCGTCCACAGTTGGAAAGGCACCAGCGACAGTTTAAAGCCCAAACCGACAAGCATCATCCCCAAACCTGCCAGCAACAGCGGCTCATGAATACGCAGGTCGCTCAGGCTTTCCCCCAGGCTGGCGAACGTCAGACTGCCCGAATCGGCATACACCAGCGCCATACCAAACAGCAGGAAAGAAGAGGCGGCGGCCGACAGCAACATGTACTTGATACCGGCTTCCAGCGAACGCGCCTGGCGAAAGGCATAACTGACGAGTCCGAACAGCGGCAGCGAAATCAACTCAATACCGATGAACAACGCCGCAAGATGGTTGGCGCAGGCCAGCAAAATACCGCCTAACGCGGCGATCAGCACCAGCAGATAGAACTCGTCGCGGTTATCCGGGTAACCTTCCAGCCACGGATAGGCAAAGGTACTGGTCGCCAGGCTGGCCAGCAACACCAGCGCGGTGTAAAACATGGAAAAGCCGTCAACCCGCAGCAGCGGCGTGACATCGGTCGGCCCTGCCTGGCCTACAAAGTATAGCGACAGCAGCGCAATATTCAGGCCGATAACCGTGAGGGTTGCGTTGACAAAATGGTTGCGTCGCCACGCAATGCACAGCATCACAACCACTACCGTCAATCCGACGATTAACAGCGGCGATAGCGCAATTAGTTGTTGAATAGTTATTGTCATGGCGAATTACAGCCTTGTTGTTGAAAGTATTGAATCTGGAGCAGACGACATAAACCACTGCTGGATATTTGACATCGCGGCACTGGAGGTATCCAGAATCGGCTGCGGAAAGACCCCTAACGCCACCAGCAGCACCGCCAGCAGCATGACGAGAGACAATTCGCGCAGCGTCATATTCTGCAACGGCTGCTCTGACCTGGGCGCGCCGTAATAGGCGCGCTGCATCATGATCAGCGAATAAACCGACGCAAATACCAGACCGAAGGTGGAAATCACCGTAATCACCGGCACAACCTGATAGCTGCCGAACAGAATCATGAATTCGCCGACAAAGTTCCCCGTGCCGGGCATGCCCAATGTCGCAACGGCAAAGAACAGCGACAGCGCCGGTATATATTTAAGGCGCGCCCACAGCCCCCCCATTTGACGCATGTCGCGGGTATGCAGGCGTTCGTACAGCTGGCCGCACAGAATAAACATCCCGGCGGCGGACAGACCGTGAGCAATCATCTGGACAACCGCTCCCTGGTACGCCAGCTGGTTGCCGGAGTAGATGGCGATCATCACGAATCCCATATGGGAAACCGAGGTATAAGCGATTAAGCGTTTGATATCCGTCTGATTAAAGGCCATCCAGGCGCCGTAGAAAATACCGATAACCCCCAGCCACATGGCGATAGGCGCAAATTCGTGAGAGGCGTTGGGGAACAGCGGCAGGCTAAAGCGCAGCAAGCCGTAGGCCGCGGTTTTGAGCAGGATACCGGCCAGGTCGACGGAACCCGCCGTCGGCGCCTGACTGTGGGCGTCCGGCAGCCAGCCGTGCAGCGGCACCACCGGCATTTTGACGGCGAAGGCGATAAAGAAACCAAGCATCAACAGATATTCGACGCCGTGGGACATCGGCGTGTCGAGCAGCTTCTCGTAGTTGAACGTCCACTCGCCGGTGGCCTTATAGTGCACGAACACCAGCCCCAGAATGGCGATCAGCATCACCAACCCGCTGGCCTGGGTATAGATGAAAAACTTGGTGGCGGCGGTGATACGGGTTTTACCGTCTGAGCCTTTGTGTCCCCACAGCGCGATGAGGAAATACATCGGCACCAGCATCATTTCCCAGAAGAAGAAGAACAGGAACAGGTCGATAGCGATGAAGACCCCGATGACGGCGCCGAGGATCCACAGCAGATTCAGGTGGAAAAAACCCTGATAGCGTTGGATTTCATTCCACGAACAGAGGATCGCCAGCACCCCCAGCAGCCCGGTCAATACCACCATCAGTATCGACAGGCCGTCCAGCGCGAGATGGATATCAATACCAAAGCGCGGGATCCACGGCACATTGAACTCGGCCTGCCATTGCGGCAATCCGTTGGGTGTCGCCAGAGAATAGCCACCTTGCAACCACAGTTGCAGAGATAGCACCAGAGTCAGCCCCATCGCAATCAGCGCGATCCAGCGCGGTACTTTGGTACCGAAACGCTCGAACTGCCAACACAGCAGACCGCCGATAAAGGGGATAAGAATTAGCCAAGGTAGTAGCATGGCGCTTTGTGTCCCTAAATTAAAGAAATCTGAAAACTTGCCGTGGCGGGCACTCTCATCAGGAATGCCCTACCCTTGTACGTTCCGGGTACCGTCTTAAACCAGCAATAACAACGCCAGTACCGCGACGGCGCCCAACCCCATAGAGGCGGCGTACCAGCGTACCTGACCATTTTCGCTTACCGTCAGCCCGCGATTACCCCAACGGGTAATGAAAGCCGGAATATTCATCAGCGTGTTCAGCGGATCGCGCTGCAACAGTTTGGCAATGGTCAGATAAGGTCTGACGAAAACTTTGTCGTACAGCCAGTCGAATCCCCAGGCATGGAACCACCAGGTCGAGAAGAAACGTCCGGGCGCGCTTTGCGCGATACCGGTCACCAGCTGACGTTTGCCCAGCCACAGCAGCGCGGCCAGCACGATTCCCGCGACGGCGACCACGCCGGAGGTGATTTCCAGCGTTATCATCCGGCCGTGCTCAAGTTCCGTCGTTTCCGGCAGTACGCCGTGCAACGGCGGCACAATCAGCGCGCCGATAAAGGTGGACAGCACCATTAACACGATCAGCGGCAAATGATGGGAAATCCCTTTGACCGCGTGCGCATGGGTTTTTTCCTCGCCGTGGAACACGATAAAGATCATACGGAAGGTGTACAGCGAGGTCATAAAGGCGCCGGCCAGCCCTGCCGCCATCAGATTGATATGGCCGTTGGCCCAGGCGCCCGCCAGGATCTCGTCTTTACTGAAGAAGCCGGCGGTAACCAGCGGCAGCGCCGCCAGCGCCGCGCCGCCCACCAGGAAGCAGGCGTACACCAGCGGGATCTTCTTACGCAGGCCGCCCATTTTGAAGATATTCTGCTCGTGGTGGCAGGCCAGAATCACCGAACCGGAAGAGAGGAACAGCAGCGCTTTGAAAAACGCGTGGGTCATCAGGTGGAAAATCGCCGCATCCCACGCCTGCACGCCAAGGGCCAGAAACATATAGCCGATCTGGCTCATGGTTGAATAGGCGAGCACGCGTTTGATATCCGTCTGCACCAGCGCGGCGAACCCCGCCAATACCAGCGTCACCGCGCCGATAATACCCACCAGATGCAAAACCTCCGGCGCCATCAGGAACAAACCGTGGGTACGGGCGATCAGATACACCCCGGCGGTAACCATGGTCGCGGCGTGGATCAGCGCGGAGACCGGCGTCGGGCCGGCCATCGCATCCGCCAGCCAGGTTTGCAGCGGCAGCTGCGCGGATTTACCCACCGCGCCGCCCAGCAGCATCAGGGTCGCCCAGGTAATCGTCGGAGAGCCCTCCGCCAGCTGTTGCGGCGCCAGCACCATCAGTTCGCGGAAGTTGAGCGTGCCCAGTTCCTGATACAGGATAAACAGCGCAAACGCCAGGAACACATCCCCAACGCGGGTGACGATAAAGGCCTTCATCGCCGCCGCGCCGTTTTTCGGATTGGTGTAGTAGAAACCGATCAGCAGATAGCTGCACAGCCCCACCCCTTCCCATCCGAGATACATCAGCAGCAGGTTATCCGCCAGCACCAGCACCACCATGCTGGCGATAAACAGGTTGGTATAAGCGAAGAAACGCGAATAGCCCTCTTCACCGCGCATATACCAGGAAGCGTACAGGTGGATAAAGAAACCCACGCCGGTAACCACGGACAGCATGGTGGCCGACAGGCCGTCAAGCGTCAGCGTCACGCCGATATTAAAGTCGCCCACCGCCATCCAGGTCCACAGATGCTGGTCAAATACGCCCGCACCGCTATGTTGCCGACCAAGAAAATCAGCCACTACCCAGGCAGCCGTCAGCGCCGCCAGCCCAACGGAACCCACACCGACCGTCGCAGACGCGTTCTCCGACCAGCGGCCGCGGGAAAACGCCAACAGCAGGAAGCCAAGCAGCGGGAATAGTATTGTTAAATAGAGTAAGTTCATCCGCGCATCTCACTGACTGTATCAATATTCAGGGTCTGGCGACGGCGGTACAGCTGCAGCAGCAGCGCCAACCCAATGCTGGCTTCTGCCGCCGCCAGCGTAATCGCCAGAATATACATCACCTGCCCGTCCGCCTGCTGCCAGTGGCTGCCCGCCACCACAAACGCCAACGCCGCAGCGTTGATCATTATCTCCAGGCTTATCAGCATAAACAGCAAGTTACGACGGATAATCAGCCCAGTCAGCCCCAAAACAAACAGGATGGCGGCCAAAATCAAACCATGTTGTAACGGAATCATGCGCGTTCCCCTGTTATTTTATTATCAACATCCTGGCGCGCGGTTTCTTTGGCGATAACCTCTCCGCGTTTGTCTTCACGACCGACGTGGAAAGCCACCACCAGCCCCGCCAACAGCAACATCGAGGCCAGTTCAACGGCGAGAACATAAGGACCGAACAGCGCGATGCCCACAGACTTGGCATCCACCACTTCTCCGGTAATGCCCTGGTCTTCCAGACTGAGGATGCCCTTCACTATCACTATCAGCAATGCCAGCGACAGCAATGAAGGACCTATCCAGACGGTGGGTTTAAGCCATGCGCGTTCCTGCTCGACCACGGAATTGCCCAGGTTGAGCATCATCACCACGAAGACGAACAGTACCATAATGGCGCCCGCGTAAACGATGATCTCCAGCGCGCCGGCAAAGTAAGCCCCCAGCGAGAAAAACACGCAGGCGATGGCAATAAGAGAAACGATCAGATACAACAGCGCATGCACCGGGTTGGTATGGGTAATGACGCGCAGCGTCGCCACTACCGCAATCAGGCCCGCAATATAAAAAGCGAATTCCATGCTAGCTCCTTAGGGCAACAGGCCTTTGACATCGATGGGTTTGGCTTCGTTTTCGGCTTCGCCTTTATCTTTCCCATCGATAGCCATGCCGGCCATCCGGTAAAAGTTATATTCCGGATATTTACCCGGCCCCGAGATCAGCAGATCTTCTTTTTCGTAAACCAGATCCTGACGTTTGTAATCTCCCATTTCAAAATCCGGCGTCAGCTGAATGGCCGTGGTCGGACAGGCCTCTTCGCAAAAACCGCAGAAAATGCAGCGCGAGAAATTGATGCGGAAGAATTCAGGATACCAGCGGCCGTCTTTGGTTTCCGCTTTCTGCAGGGAGATACAGCCCACCGGACAGGCCACCGCGCACAGGTTACAGGCCACGCAACGCTCCGCGCCGTCCGGATCGCGCGTCAGCACGATGCGGCCGCGAAAGCGCGGCGGCGGGTTCACCGGCTCTTCGGGATACATTCTGGTTTCGCGCTTTTTAAAAGCGTTCGAGCCCACCATACAGATACTGCGTACCTGGGTGCCGAAACCAACCACTAAATCTTTTAATGTCATGGTTTATTCACCCCTTATTGAGCGTTGTACAAAATGACCGCGGCGGTCGCCAGCAGGTTCAGTAAGGTTATCGGCAGGCAGATCTTCCAGCCGAAGGACATCACCTGGTCATAACGCGGACGCGGCAGCGCGGCGCGGATCAGAATAAACATCATCATAAAGAAAGCCGTTTTCAGGGCGAACCAGATGAACGGCGGCAGCCACGGACCGTGCCAGCCCCCGAAGAACAGGGTGACGATCAGGGCGGAAACGGTGACGATGCCGATATATTCCCCCACGAAGAACAAACCGAATTTCATACCGGAATATTCAATGTGGTAACCATCCGCCAGTTCCTGTTCCGCTTCGGGCTGGTCGAACGGGTGGCGGTGACACACCGCCACCCCGGCGATGGCGAAAGTAACGAAACCGAAGAACTGCGGGATGATATTCCACAAATGTTCCTGGGAATCCACGATGTCGCGCATATTGAAGGAGCCTGCCTGGGCGACGATCCCCATCAGCGACAATCCGAGAAACACTTCGTAACTCAGGGTCTGGGCGGATGCGCGCACCGCGCCCAGCAATGAATATTTGTTGTTGCTCGACCAGCCGGCGAACAGCACCGCGTAAACCGCCAGACCGGCCATCATCAGGAAAAACAGCAGCCCGATATTCAGGTCCGATACGCCCCAGGTCGGGGTGATGGGTACGATGGCGAAAGCCAGCAACAGTGAGGTAAAGGCGATCATCGGCGCCAGGGTGAAGATCACTTTGTCGGTAAACTTCGGCACCCAGTCTTCTTTGAAGAACATTTTGATCATATCGGCGACCAGCTGTAGCGAACCGCCCCAGCCGACCCGGTTCGGTCCGTAACGCCCCTGGAACAGCCCCAGCAGCTTACGTTCGCCCATACTCATAAATGCCCCGCAGGTCACCACGACCAGCAGGATAACAACCGCTTTTGCGACAGAAATCAGTATCTCCAGGAGATCCGGTGTCAACCAATTCATTGTGCAGCCTCCCGCAGATTCTCAACGGTTGCGCCCGCCAGCACCGGGGCGATGCCCGGTAGCCCCAACGGTAAACCAACCTGTCCCTGACTCAGTCCGGCGCTTAACCGCAGCGCCAAACGCCATGTCTGACCGCCGCAGCTCAACTCCACCAGCGAACCCGGATTAACCCCCAACGCCGCCGCATCCGTGGGATTCACCACCACATAAGGCTCCGGCATACGTTGTTGAATCACCGCCGAGCGCTGCGACAGTTCGTCGCTGCCGAACAGGTGGTAATACGGCGCCACGCGCCAGGTTCCCGACCGGGCGACGAAGGCGGCCGGGATATCGGCGAAATAATCCAGCGTCTTCTCACCCGCTTCAATCAGGCGCACGCCGGGATCGCCGTGGCGCAGATGACCGCCCACTTCATCTTGGAACTTGTTCCACGCCTGCGGCGAGTTCCAGCCCGGCGCCCAGGCAAAAGGAATCTGCTGACGGTCGGCCGTCGGGCTGTTGTTCCCTTCCATCGAGAAGGCGAACATGGTGTCTTTATCCTGCGGCTGACGCGGCTCGTGCACGCTGATATTGGCGCGCATCGCCGTACGCCCGCTTGAACGGTTCGGCGAACGGGCCAGCTTTTGCCCCTTTATTCTGAAGGACGCATCGGGCGCGGCCTGCTTGATCGCCGCCAGCTGCGGCAGCGCAGCGACGCAGGCGTCAATCACATGGTCGAGCTGCGTCCAGTCCACCTGGCGGCTGTTATAGGTAATAAACAGCGAGTGCAGCCAGCGCCAGCTTTCCAGCATCACCACCTGGTCGTCGTAGTAAGTGGGGTCATACACCTGGAAGAAACGCTGGGCGCGGCCTTCCTGGTTGATCAGCGTGCCGTCGCTTTCGGCAAAACTTGCCGATGAGAGGATCAGGCTGGCTTTCTCCATGATGCGGGTGCGCTGATGATCCAGCACGATCAGATTGCCGGCTTTCTCCAGCGCCGCGTCGACGCGCGCCGCGGGCGCATGGCGATAGAGGTCGTTTTCCAATACCACCACGCTATCGGCCTCGCCGCCTTCCAACTGCGCCAGGGCGTCATCCAGCGAACCGCCGCCGATCATCGACAGGCCGATGCTGTTCGCCGCGGAGGCGACAAAGGTGATGCCGACGTCGGAGCCGCGCGCTTTCAGCGCCTGCGCCACGTTGGCCGCCGCCGCGATGATATCGCGGCTGCCGGCGTTGGTGCCGGAGATAATCAGCGGCTTTTTCGCCCCGGCCAGCGCCTGAACGATGATATCCACTTTCTGCTCAAGCCCGGCGGCCAGGTCCGGCACCGCCGGAGCGCCGTCGTCCAGCGCATGGGCGATGGCAAAGCCCAGCCGCGCCTGATCGGCCACCGGCGCGCGGTAGTTCCAGGCGGCGATATCGTCCAGACGGGTATCGTCGACGTTGGTGATAAACAGCGGATGTTTGGCGTGCTGACCGATGTTCATAATGGCCGCAATCTGCCAGTCGGCCACTTTCTGCGCCGCCGCCATTTCACGCGCCTTGCCCTTCACCGCCTGCCGCACCGCCAGCGCAATGCGGGCGCCGGTCTGGGTCAGGTCCTCTCCCAGCACCAGCACGGCGTCGTAGCTCTCTATCTCACGCAGCGCCGGGGTACGCACGCCGCCTTCGCGCAGCACTTTCAGGATCAGTTGCAGACGATCCTGCTCGTCATGGGCGATGCCAGTATAGAAGTTTTCCGCCCCCACCAGCTCACGCAGCGCAAAGTTGCTTTCGATGCTGGCGCGCGGCGAACCGATACCGATGGTTCTCTTTGCCTGGCGCAGCACGTCGGCCGCCCCCTGCAACGCCTGATCGGCATTCAACGCAATCCAGTCATCGCCGCGGCGTTGCAGCGGCCGTTTGGGACGATCCTGCAGATTGACGTAACCGTAGCCAAAACGGCCGCGGTCGCATAAGAAGTAGTGGTTGACGCTGCCGTTGAAACGGTTTTCAACGCGGCGCAGCTCGCCATAGCGTTCGCCCGGGCTGGTATTACAGCCGACGCTGCACTGCTGGCAGATGCTCGGCGCAAACTGCATATCCCATTTGCGGTTGTAACGCTCGGAGTGCGTTTTGTCGGTAAAGACGCCGGTGGGACAAACCTCGATCAGATTGCCGGAGAACTCGCTTTCCAGCGTGCCATCCTGCGGGCGACCGAAGTAGACGTTATCGTGCGCGCCGTAAACGCCGAGGTCGGAGCCGTCGGCATAATCCTTGTAATAGCGAACGCAGCGGTAACAGGCGATACAGCGGTTCATCTCATGGGAAATGAACGGCCCGAGATCCTGATTGCGATGGGTGCGCTTGGTAAAACGATAGCGACGGAAATTGTGCCCCGTCATCACCGTCATATCCTGCAGGTGGCAGTTGCCCCCCTCCTCGCACACCGGACAGTCGTGCGGGTGATTGGTCATCAGAAACTCGACTATCGTTTTACGGAATAGCGTGGCTTCTTCTTCCTCAATAGCAATATAGGTACCGTCGGCCGCCGGCGTCATACAGGACATTACCAGGCGACCGCGGGTGTCTTCCGCGTTCTGATATTGCCGGACCGCGCACAGGCGGCAGGAGCCTACGCTCCCCAGCGCCGGGTGCCAGCAAAAATAAGGAATATCAAGTCCCAGGGACAGACAGGCCTCAAGAAGGTTGTCCGCGCCGTTTACTTCATACTCCTTGCCGTCTACATGAATAGTAGCCATAGTCAGCATGCTTCCATAATGGTCTGTGTCGCCACAGGCGCTAATCAAAAATTCTGTTTATGAGGGCGGCTTGTTTGCGCCGCCCGGCGGATACATTTACTGCATCTCAAGCTCATCAGGCGATTGGCTACCAGCGCTCTTTCAACAGGTTGGGCTGAATGCCGCCAATCGCTTTGGTGTTACCCAGATATTGTGGAGAAATACCCGCCTCAAATTCATTGCGGAAATATTTGATGGCGCTTTGCAGCGGTTCCACGGCCCCCGGCGCGTGAGCGCAGAAGGTGTTGCCCGGCCCCAGAAAGCGGCAAAGCTGTTCCAGCGTTTCAATATCTCCCGGCTGCCCTTCCCCGCGTTCCAGCGCGCGCAGCAGTTTTACGCTCCAGGGCAAACCATCGCGGCACGGAGTACACCAGCCGCAGGATTCACGAGAAAAAAACTCTTCCAGATTGCGGGTCAGGGAAACCATGTTGATTTCATGATCGACCGCCATGGCGAGCGCGGTGCCCAGGCGGCTGCCCGCTTTGGCGATATGTTCGAAATCCATCGGCAGATCGAGATGATCCGCCGTCAGGAAGTCGGTACCCGCGCCGCCGGGCTGCCAGGCTTTCAACTTCAGCCCGTCACGCATGCCGCCGGCGTAATCCTCGAGGATCTCGCGCGCGGTGGTGCCGAACGGCAGCTCCCACAGGCCCGGATTTTTAACCCGGCCGGAGAACCCCATCAGCTTGGTGCCGGCATCGTTGCTTTTGCCCGCGGACAACCCCTGATACCAGGCCGCGCCATATTCGATGATGGCCGGCACGTTACACAGCGTTTCCACGTTATTGACGCAGGTCGGTTTGCCCCAGGCGCCGGCGGACGCCGGGAAAGGCGGTTTCGAGCGCGGGTTGGCGCGACGCCCTTCCAGCGAGTTGATCAGCGCCGTTTCTTCGCCGCAGATATAGCGGCCGGCGCCGGTATGCACGAACAGCTCGAAATCAAACCCGCTGCCGAGGATATTTTTGCCCAAAAGACCGGCGTCTTTGGCCTCTTCGATGGCCCGGCGCAAATTCACCGCCGCTTCAATATATTCGCCGCGCAGGAAGATATAGCCGCGGTAGGCTTTCAGCGCAAAAGCGCTAATCAGCATCCCTTCAATCAGCAAATGCGGAAGCTGCTCCATCAGCAGGCGGTCTTTATAAGTGCCCGGCTCCATTTCATCCGCGTTGCACAGCAGATAGCGGATATTCATGCTTTCGTCTTTCGGCATCAGGCTCCACTTAAGCCCGGTGGAAAAGCCCGCGCCGCCGCGCCCTTTCAGACCGGCGTCTTTAACCACGGTAACCACCTCATCCTGAGCCATCGCGCTCAACGCTTTTTTCGCGCCGGCATAGCCGTTTTTGCCGCGATACTCTTCCAGCCATACCGGCTGTTCGTCATCGCGTAGACGCCAGGTCAGAGGATGCTGCTCAGCAGTCAGGACAATGTTTTTACTCATTGATACTGCTCCAATAACGATTCGATATCTTCAGGCTTGACGTGGGTGTGGGTATCATCGTCAATCATCATTGACGGACCTTTGTCACAGTTCCCCAGGCAGCAGGTGGGCAGCAGGGTAAAACGTCCGTCGAACGTAGTCTGCCCCGGCTTGATGCTGAGTTTGCGCTCCAGGGCCGCCTTAACGCCTTCATAACCATTGATATGACAAACCACGCTATCGCAGTAGCGCACGATGTGACGCCCCACCGGCTGACGGAAAATCTGGCTGTAAAATGTCGCCACGCCCTCTACGTCGCTATCCGGAATGCCCAGCAGGTCGGCGATCGCCTTGATGGCGCCGTCCGGCACCCAGCCGCGCTGCTTCTGCACGATTTTCAGCGCTTCGATCGAGGCGGCGCGCGCATCTTCATAGTGATGTTTTTCGTGCTCGATGGCGTCACGCTCCGCGTCGCTCAGCACAAAAACAGTATCTTTCGTCAGTGAATCGGCGGCGGGTTGCCCCTGAACGTCGATATGATCGTGAGTGTTGTTATGATCGTGCATAATTAGCGGTCCACATCTGACATGACAAAATCAATACTGCCGAGGTAAACGATCAGATCGGATACCAGACATCCGCGGATAACTGAAGGAATCTGCTGCAGATGCGGATAGCTCGGCGTGCGAATACGAGTGCGGTAGCTCATGGTGCCGCCGTCACTGGTCAGGTAATAACTGTTGATGCCTTTTGTCGCCTCAATCATCTGGAATGATTCATTGGCCGGCATCACCGGACCCCAGGAAACCTGGAGGAAGTGGTTAATCAGGGTTTCGATATGCTGCAGCGTGCGCTCTTTCGGCGGCGGCGTGGTCAGCGGGTGATCCGCCTTGAACGGCCCTTCCGGCATGTTGTTCAGACACTGTTCCAGGATGCGCAGGCTCTGGCGCAGCTCTTCAACTTTCAGCATCACCCGGCTATAGCAGTCGCTGATGCCGTTGCCCACCGGCACTTCAAAGTCAAAGTTTTCATAACCGGAATAAGGACGCTGTTTACGCACGTCGAAATTGACGCCCGTCGCCCGCAGACCGGCGCCCGTCACGCCCCACTCCAGCGCTTCTTTGGCGTTGTAGGCGGCGACGCCCTGGGTACGGCCTTTCAGGACGGTGTTCTGCAAAGCGGCTTTGACATAGGTGTCCAGACGGGACGGCATCCAGTCGAGGAACTCGCGCAGCAGGCGTTCCCAGCCGCGCGGCAGATCGTGCGCCACGCCGCCGATGCGGAACCATGCCGGGTGCATACGGAATCCGGTGATGGCTTCCACCAGGTCGTAAATTTTCTGACGATCGGTAAACAGAAAAAAGATCGGCGTCATGGCGCCGACATCCTGAATATAAGTACCGATATACAACAGGTGGCTATTGATGCGGAAAAGTTCGGACAGCATGACGCGAATGGTTTTAACCCGGTCCGGCACCTCGATGCCCGCCAGTTTTTCAACGGCCAGCACATAGGGCATCTCGTTGACGCAGCCGCCCAGATATTCGATGCGGTCGGTATAAGGAATGTAGCTGTGCCAGGACTGGCGTTCGCCCATTTTTTCCGCGCCGCGGTGGTGATAGCCGACATCGGGAATACAGTCGATAATCTCTTCGCCGTCCAGTTGCAGGATAAGACGGAAAGCGCCATGCGACGAGGGATGGTTCGGCCCCATGTTGAGGAACATGAAGTCTTCGTTTTCGGTGCCGCGCTTCATGCCCCACTCTTCGGGTTTAAAGGTCAGCGACTCCATTTCCAGATCTTCTTTCTGCTTGGTCAGCACGAAAGGATCGAACTCGGTGGCGCGCGCCGGATAATCCTTGCGCAGCGGATGCCCTTCCCAGGAATGCGGCATCATGATGCGCGTCAAATGGGGATGACCGTCGAACGTGACCCCGAACATTTCCCAGGTTTCACGCTCATACCAGTTGGCGTTGGGAAACAGCTTGGTCATGGTCGGCAAGTGCATGTCGTTTTCGACCAGCGCGACCTTCAGCATGACGTCGCGGTTACGCTCAATGGAAATCAGGTGGTAAAAAACAGAGAAATCAGCGGCCGGCAAACCTTCGCGATGGGTGCGCAAACGTTCGTCCATGCCGTGCAAATCAAACAGCATCACATAAGGCTGCGGCTGTTTTTTCAGGAAAGAAACGACTTCCAGTAATTGCTCACGCTTAATCCACACGACGGGAACCCCCGTGCGCGTCGCCTGTACGCTGAATGCATCCGGCCCAAAACGGTTACGCAGTTCGCTAACAACCGGATCATCAAGGTGATCGCGGGTTTGCCAGGCAGGCTGAGCGATATCGTGCGTCGTTAAATCTGTCATAAATATGTCACCACATTAAATGTGCCATTTTCTGTATCTGATCCCGTCCGCACACTGTTATCGTGATATTACGCGATCGGGATACTCATCATTTACCGGTCAAATCTCATCGGGGGAGCGCAGATTGGTCACCGCGATGCGCTCACCGCGTTTACGTTCCCGTTCGGACTGCATATTGGCGCGATAAACGCCCTGCTCCCCCACCGTCCATGACAGCGGGCGACGCTCTTTGCCGATTGATTCTTGTAACAGTAACAGCGCTTGCATGTAGGCTTCAGGGCGCGGCGGGCAGCCGGGGATGTACACGTCGACGGGCAGGAATTTATCGACGCCCTGCACCACGGAATAAATGTCGTACATCCCGCCGGAGTTGGCGCAGGCACCCATGGAAATGACCCATTTGGGCTCAAGCATTTGTTCGTACAGACGCTGGATAACCGGCGCCATTTTAGTGAACACCGTCCCGGCGACCACCATGAAATCGGCCTGGCGCGGCGAGGCGCGGATAACTTCGGAACCGAAACGGGCCACGTCATGTACCGCGGTAAAAGAGGTTGTCATTTCCACATAGCAACAGGAAAGGCCGAAGTTATAAGGCCAGAGAGAATTCTTACGACCCCAGTTCACCGTATCGTGAAGCGCATGCTCCAGTTTGCCCATATAGACACTACGGTGAACATGCTGCTCCAGAGGGTCGGAAACGATCTCCTGCCGCTGCAGGGGATAACGGTCATTCTCACCGTCCGGCTCTATGCGGGTGAGCGTATAGTCCATCTTATATGCCTCGCTGTTACTGCTGATGATTGTTGGTGGAGCTTACGACGTCTGATTTAACGACCTGTCTCTTGGAACGTTCGGGGATCCAGTCCAGCGCCCCGATGCGTGCCAGGTAGATCAAACCGGACAGCAGCACCAAAATGAAAATGGCTGCTTCGATAAAGCCGACCCAGCCGCTTTCTCTGATGGAAACGGCCCAGGCATAGAGGTATAAGGCTTCAACATCGAAGATGACAAAAAACATGGCGACCAGATAAAATTTGGCGGACAGGCGCAAACGCGCGGAGCCTACCGCATCAATCCCGGATTCGTAAGGTGTATTTTTAGCTCTGGCCTTTGCTCTGCCACCGAGCAAAAATCCCCCCGTCAACATGAAGCCGCACAGGCCCACGGCGATGATAAGGAATAGCGCAAATGCCCAGTGATGGGCGAGGACTTCAGTAGTTGTTGACATACTCGTTGCTTACTCATCAAAAGTGGCTGATAACGTCTGCTCTTCATTTTCGGCAGCTAATGCACCACATCGATTAAAAGGAAGGATTAATAACCACACAAAAAGCACGGAAACGTGTCAGGTAAACGGCTTCGCAATGGCTGAACCCCTAATTTTATAACCTTTTTTTCAACCTTACTAAAAATAGCAGTATATCAGTTTACATGCACTCAGTTTTGTTAACATAGCTATCCCCCTCTCCGGCTAAATCGAGTCAGTGACAGTCACGCATTAACAACTAGCTATCGCAGGCAAATTCAGGTTTACCCGGCCACTATACCATTTTCAAAAGAAATGCCTGTTCTCCCATAGTGTTATTAGGGTTATTTTTTGATCTGGCACACATTTTTCCTAATTTAGTTAGTAAAAAAATTAGCCAGGCCAACCCCGGATCCCGGATGATTTTTTACACTTTCAGTTTAAAAAAAAAGAACCATGATTTCATAAATACAAGGAGGCGCGGCGATAACAACTTTTCGCCTGCTGGGGGAGAAGAACGGCCTGAATGCAGATTCGTTAGCCTGGGCGCAACGCGATAAATAAGTCGCCACCGTTCAGGCCGCATCCTTTGACCCGAACGATGTCGACTTGTCATGCCACTATATTACATCCTTCAGCGGAGGCGCCGCAGGCGGGATGTTGATGTTATTACCGTGAGAAGCCCCACCCGCCGCTGGCGCATAGGATTGATTACCCGCCCCAACCACATCAAAAATCGCCGTTGCCAGATCGCTTTCATGCTGCGGATTTTTGCACAGAAAATAACGGGTTTCCGGTAGCCTCGGCAATCCGTCCTCCTCGCCCAGCACCCTTAGCTCAGAGCTCATCATCTCCACTGAGCGGATGGTTACCCCCAGACCGGCTTTAACGGCGGCACGGACGGCCGACAGCGTGGATGCCACGTAAGAAATCCGCCAGGGAATGCCTGCCGCGGTCAGGTGCTCCAATGCCAGGGTGCGAAAAGGACTAGGGTCATCCATTACCACCAGCGGAACGGGCTCTTCCGGTCTGAACACATAATCGGCGGCGCAATACCACAGCGTTGGCGACGTTCGTAATAAGATATGGGGAAATGCCATACTACTCATGGTGGTAATCACCAGATCAATTTTTCCCTGATGTAGCATTTCCAACATTTCCGCGCTGCGTTTCACGCTGATGGCTATGGATAATTTAGGAAAAACAGAGGTTACCCGGTGTAAAATATAAGGAAGGATGGTGTCGGCGGTATCATCGGAGGCGCCGATAGTGAGCGTGCCCTGAATATCGCTATACATTAATGAAGTACATGCTTCATCGTTGAATTGTAATATTTTTCTGGCGTATCCAAGAAACTGGATACCATGTTCGGTTAACAGCTTATTGCGCCCATGGCGGGCAAACAGCTCCTTTCCGATGAGTTGCTCTAAACGTTGCATTTGTTGGCTGACCGCCGATTGTGTCCGGCGTACGGCAACGGCAGCGGCTGCAAAAGTGTTCAAATCTGCAACAGCGACAAACGTTCTCAATAGATCAAGATCAAGATTAAGTACTGGTCGATTTGCATTGGTCATACGATTCATCACTTATCTATTTTAATTTTTAACGAAAATATTCCTGGTGTTTTTACATGTATTGGCAACAACCCATACAGTTTAAAGACATTATCGCAGACGCACCATAAGGGCAAAAAAATACTTATATTTCGTTACCGCAATCGCCTTTTCAATTGATGAGTCATCATTATTTCAAGGGATTTACCTCCTTAATTGTTAAACGATTAATCCGATAAAAATTACCTTTTCTTTTTTCAACCTGCAAAATAAATAAACTCCATTATTTTAAATAACCGCAGGCCTATTTTCATAGCAAAAAAACTTACCGACCGAAAATCGGTGCTTCCATCTACCCTATCGCACCATCAGACTAGTACACAACCCTCATAGTGCATCAGGGTAATAATTTGCAGAGAAAGCGCTAATCATTCTTCAAAAGGTACTATGGGAGGAGTACATTAAGCAGGTTATGCTATTCCACCCAGGAATATGCTTTTCCCGCAAAAGGTTTGTGATATTTATGTCTCCGATTGAAAAATCAAAGAAACTGGAGAACGTCTGTTATGACATCCGTGGTCCAGTACTGAAGGAAGCCAAGCGCCTGGAAGAAGAAGGCAATAAAGTCCTTAAGCTGAACATTGGCAATCCGGCCCCTTTCGGCTTTGAAGCCCCTGATGAAATTCTGGTCGACGTTATCCGTAATTTGCCGACGGCGCAGGGCTACTGCGATTCCAAGGGGCTGTATTCGGCGCGTAAAGCCATCGTACAGCACTATCAGGCCAGGGATATGCGCGATATGACCGTCGAAGACGTTTATATCGGCAACGGCGTCTCCGAACTGATTGTGCAGTCGATGCAGGCCTTACTCAACAGCGGCGATGAAATGCTGGTTCCGGCGCCGGACTACCCGCTGTGGACGGCGGCCGTGTCGCTGTCCAATGGCAACGCGGTACATTATTTATGTGACGAAGAATCCGACTGGTTCCCCGACCTGGACGATATCCGCGGCAAGATCACGCCGCGCACCCGGGGAATTGTGATTATAAACCCGAACAACCCGACGGGCGCGGTATACAGCAAAGAACTGCTGCTGGAAATCGTGGCGATCGCCCGCGAACACGGTCTGATCATTTTCGCCGACGAAATTTACGACAAAATCCTCTACGACGATGCCCAGCACCACTCGATTGCCGCACTGGCGCCAGATCTGCTGACCGTAACCTTTAACGGGTTATCCAAGACCTATCGCGTCGCCGGTTTCCGCCAGGGCTGGATGGTGCTGAACGGGCCGAAAAAGCATGCCAAAGGCTATATCGAAGGGCTGGAAATGCTGGCGTCGATGCGTTTGTGCGCCAATGTTCCCATGCAGCACGCCATTCAGACCGCCATTGGCGGTTATCAAAGCATCAGTGAGTTTATTCAGCCCGGCGGTCGGTTATACGAACAGCGTAACCGAGCCTGGGAGCTGATTAACCAGATCCCAGGCGTATCCTGCGTGAAGCCGCGCGGCGCGCTCTATATGTTCCCGCGTATCGACGCCAAACGCTTTAATATTCATGACGACCAGAAACTGGTGCTGGATCTTCTTTTGCAGGAAAAAGTATTGCTGGTTCAGGGAACCGCGTTCAACTGGCCTTACCCGGACCACGTGCGCATCGTGACGCTGCCCCGTATCGACGAACTGGATATGGCCGTGCATAAACTGGGCCGCTTCCTGGAGAACTATCGCCAGTAACGCCGCTGCCGTTTCCCGGCGCCGGGCGTGCCGTTTGAGCGCCCGCGCCGCAGCGGCGTGATGTTTGCATTATCCCCGCCAGGTGCCACAATAGATTTCCATCGTGCTGCCGTCTGAGAGATTGTCATGATTCAGAGTCACTTTTTTGCCCATTTATCCCGTCTGAAACTCATTAGCCGTTGGCCGCTGATGCGCAACGTGCGTACAGAAAACGTATCCGAGCACAGTCTTCAGGTCTCCTTTGTCGCCCACGCGCTGGCGGTGATAAAAAACCGCAAGTTCAATGGCAACATTAATGCGGAGCGTATCGCCCTGCTGGCGATGTACCACGACGCCAGCGAAGTGCTGACCGGAGATATGCCGACCCCCATCAAGTATTACAACGCGCAGATCGCCCACGAATATAAGAAAATTGAAAAGATAGCCCGGCAGAAACTGATCGATATGCTGCCGGAGGAACTACAGCCGGACTACCACTCTTTGCTGGATGAGCAACGGATGAGCGAAGATGAGCGGGCAATCGTCAAGCAGGCCGATGCGCTGTGCGCTTATCTGAAATGTCTGGAAGAGTTGTCGGCGGGCAACACGGAATTTACCCTGGCCAAGGCCCGGTTGGAAAAAACACTACAGCAGCGCCAAAGCCCGGAGATGGATTATTTCATGACCGTATTCATCCCCAGCTTCAGTTTATCGCTGGATGAGATCAGCCAGGACTCGCCGCTGTAATTCCTCCCTATGCCGCGGGCGCCCCGCTCGCATCAGAAAGGATAAATCCATGGAACCATCATCACGCTGACGATCATCACCAGTACGGTGAATGGCACGCCGATACGCACAAAGTCGCCGAACTTATATCCTCCCGGTCCCAGCACCAGCGTATTCACCGGTGATGATATCGGCGTCATAAAAGCGGCGGAAGCCGCAATCGCAACGATCATGGCAAAGGGATAAGGCGACACCCCCATCTGTTTCGCCGCGGCGATGGCAATGGGCGCCATCAGCACCGCGGTCGCGGTATTGGAGATAAACAGGCCGATAACGGCGCACAGAATAAACAGACACACCAACATGATATGAGGCCCGGATCCCCCGGCGACATCCATCAGCCCGTTGACGATCAGCGTTACGCCGCCGGTTTGCTGCAACGCCAGCGCGAACGGCATCATCCCCACAATCAGGATAATACTCGGCCAGTGAATGGAGCGGTAGGCCGCTTCCATATCGATGCAGCGGAATTTACCCATTAATAAGCAGGCGATCAGCGCCGCAATGGCATTGGGAATTTCATCCGTCAGCATCATCGCCACCATCAGCGCCAGACAGAACAGCGCATGGGGGGCCTGACTGACCGCCGGGGCCACGTCATCCACCTCCGCGGGCAGATTAAGCAGCAGAAAGTCGTTTTTCTGCGTATGCAGTTGCCGAATCATGCGCCAGTCGCCGATAACCAGCAAAATATCGCCCAACTGCAGCGGTTCGTCAGCCAGAATCCCTTCCATTGCTTCGCCGTTGCGCCGGATCCCTACTACGGTAAGGCCATAACGGCTGCGAAAGCCGACATCGTAAAGGGTTTTCCCCAACAGTTCGGAATCAGGAATCAAGGAGACCTCGGCCATTCCCACATCGCGCGCCTGCTCGGAGAAATACTCGCCGCGCAGCACCATCGGCTCCAGACGCTGCGAGGTGCAGAATTCGCGTAAA
Source organism: Brenneria corticis (assembly GCF_003115855.1). Lineage (GTDB taxonomy): Bacteria > Pseudomonadota > Gammaproteobacteria > Enterobacterales > Enterobacteriaceae > Brenneria > Brenneria corticis. The sequence goes on along the minus strand of NZ_KZ819078.1, from coordinate 52,533 downwards.
TCGACTTCCGAGGCGGACATATCGATCAGCAGGACGTCATTAAGCCGCAGCTCCGTATTTCCCGCCACGCTGACCATCACCCGACGAAATTTGCGCCAGCGTTCAATGCCGACGATATTCGCCCCATAGCGCTGACGCAGGCGGAGATCGTCCAGCCGGTGACCGATAAAAGGAGAGCCGGGGCGGATGGCCAAACGACGCGCCCGGCCCGTGAGTTTGTAATCGCGGATAAGATCGCGGAAAGTCCTTCTTTTCCAGCCCTCTTTGGTCGCGGCGGTTTGGGCGTCGCTGAGCCAGTAGCGGGCCACCATCATATACGCCACGCCGATCAGCAGCACCACGACGCCAATCGGCGTCATAGTGAAGAAACTGAACCCGTCGATGCCTTCCCGTATCAGTTCGCTGCTGACGACCATATTGGGCGGCGTGGCCACCAGCGTCATCATCCCGCTGATCAGCCCGGCGAAACTGAGCGGCATCATCAGCCGCGCCGGCGAGGTTTTCATACGGGCGGACACGCTGAGCACCACCGGAATAAAGATGGCCACCACGCCGGTTGAACTCATAAACGCCCCCAGCAGCGCGACGGAGACCATCAGCAGCACCAGCATTTTTATTTCGCTGTGGCCGGCAACCCGCACCAGCCAGTCGCCGACCTGATAAGCCACGCCGGTACGCACCAGACCTTCACCAATAATAAACAGGGCGGCGATCAGAATAACGTTGGGATCGCTAAAGCCCACCAGCGCCTCCGGCAACGTCAATGTCCCGCTAAGCACAAAAGCGATAATGACCAGTAGTGCGACCACGTCCATACGTAATTTATTGGTGGTAAACAACACAATGGCGATCAGCAACAGGGATAAGACCCAGAGAAGTTCGCTATTCAAAACGGTTCCCCTGACGGAAAAAGACTCATGGATAGGCATTCTGCTGCGGACCATAGGATGGGAAGGTGGCAGACAGGGATTGTCCGCCATAAAAAATGCAGGAGCATTTTTTAACGCCGCCCTGCTGCGGCCCAAGGGTGTGGCAGACGGAGATATTTTGCCATAAAAAAACCCCGCGGATACGAGGTTTGATCATATTTAGTAAGTTTTTTATCAATAAGTTAGACGATACTACCGATTGAGGATAATCCGGGCGCCGTCAGACGACGGCTCGATGCGCAATTGCGCCAGCGAATCCAGAATCAGGTCGACCCGATCGAGTTGCGGCGTATCGGACGGCGCCTTTACCGCAATGACCTGACAACCTGCCGCCAGCCCGGATAAAACCCCGGCGGGGGCGTCTTCGACGACGACGCAATCCTGCGGTTTCAATCCCAGCTGTCGCGCGCCCAACAAGTAGGCGTCAGGATGGGGTTTGCCCTGCGCCACCTGCTCCGCGGTAATAAAGGCGCGCGGCGCGGGCAACCCGCCGGCCTGATGACGGGCGCTGGCGATAGGCACGGTGCCGGAAGTAACGATCGCCCAGGGAATACCCAGCGCATCCAGCCGTTCCAGCAGCGCCTTCGCGCCCGGCATGGCGACAACGCCGTGCGTATCCGCCGCCTCTATTTTTTCCAGCGCGGCAAACTCCAGCTGGATCGATTCTTCTGTCTGCCCCTTGAGAAAGTGGCGCAGAGAGGTAATCGCCTGTTTGCCATGAATGAAATCGAGAACGTCCTGCGGTTCGATACCGTGCGCTTGCGCCCAGTTAGCCCAGGCCCGCTCAACGGCCGGCAATGAATCAACCAGCGTACCATCCAAATCAAACAGAAAACCTTTACACTCCACGACGGGCTCCTTGGCAATTAATCAGGCGTTGATAATTTGGGCGATTTCGACCGCGCTCAAGTGGTACTGACGCGGACAAGACTGCCAGATAGCCAGCATTCTGCCATATTTGTCCCACATTTTTGTCTGGGCGTTAAAACCATGCGTTCCTGAATCGAAATGCGGATAGCGACCTTCCACATGCACCATAAAACGGACAAAGCCGAGATAGCGCGCTTCCGTCGCGGCGTCAAAGCCCAGGAATGCCAGGCGGCGTTCGTCCAGATCCTGCTTATCTTTCAGATTCCCCCAGGAGACCTGCAGGGCGTGATGCATTTCCATGATGTTGATAATAGTGCGGCAGACCTCTTCGCTCAGATCGCCGAAATCGCGATCCAACTCGCGCATTTGCAAACCGTAGCCGCGCTCGATGATGGTTTGCAGCCGGCGATAGCGCTCCGCATTGTCCGGATCGAGCATGGTCATCATTTTATATTGATTTGAAAGGATCAATCTCTGGGCATTCGTCATTTCCATCGTGCTCTCCTGAACCTCATTTCCGGCATGGCGCCGCTCGCTATTATCTTGACAGCAGAATCGCATACTGAATCGTGTCGTGGTAGCCGTAGCACCCGGTTTTTTGATTTAAAACGGCAGGAAGGGCAAAAATAGCCTTCCGCCCGCCGTCTGTCTGACGGAGATCACAGATCGTCGAGAAATGTTTTGTCGAGCTGTTTAAACGCGCGTTTCAGCACATCGGCCAGCGCTTGATAAGTCGGCGTTTCCTCCAGCGGGGCCAGCACCAGGCCAGACTCAAGCAGCTTATGACGGATATCATGAAACCACTGCAATAACGTAGGGGGTAAAGGAGTAACCGAACGGCGCCCCAGCCACCATAGCCCCTGCATCGGCAGGCTACAGGCAAAGAGCGCGGTGGCGATGGCCGGACCCAACTGCCCGCCAAGCGCAATCTGCCAGGTCAGGGTAAATACCGCCAGCGGCGGCATAAGCCGGATCGCGAACTGCGTGGCGCGGGCCACCCGATTTTCGGGGAACACCGGCGCCAGGCGTTTATCCGCGGGCCAGGTTTTCATATAACGCTGCCCGCGCTGGAGTAACTGTAGCCAACTGATTCGACCGCTAGGTTTCGTTGCCATGGTCACTCCTCAACTTTACAGATAAAGAATAAAACTTTCTCACAAATCAACAACTCATTTTGACAAGGTTAAAATATATTTTGTGTTTGCCGGACGCTATCGGTATTCTAGTCCGGCCTTTTAGCCGCCATATACTCACGCTGTATGACTATACGCACGGGATATAATCCCCATGGCGCAACGAGTGCTGTCGACAGCCATCGGCGATGACCCATCGCCTTATAAAACTGCGGGCTTCATAAGGCCAGTGTCATGTCATTATACTGTGCATTCGGTATAACAATACTTGATAACATCGGCACTTTTTCATCGTCATACCGGGTGTTTCACACCAGGGTATGATGTTAATCATAAATGCTAACGGCGATATGCGATACGCTAACCGCGTTTGGCATTTTTTTAACCATATATAACAAGTAGGTACTTCCATGTCGAGTAAGTTAGTACTGGTTCTTAACTGTGGTAGTTCATCCCTGAAGTTCGCCATCATCGATGCTGTTAACGGGGAAGAATACCTGTCCGGTCTGGCCGAGTGTTTCCACCTTCCTGAAGCCCGTATCAAATGGAAGATCGAGGGTGGTAAACAGGAAGCCGAACTGGGTGCTGGCGCAGCTCACAGCGAGGCGCTGAACTTTATCGTTAATACCATTCTAGCCCAGAAACCAGAGCTGTCTGCTCAACTGGTTGCTATCGGTCATCGTATCGTGCACGGCGGTGAGAAATTCACCCGGTCGGCCGTCATCAATGACGATGTCGTGCAGGGTATCAAGGATTCCATACCTTTCGCACCTCTGCACAACCCGGCTCACCTGATCGGTATCGCCGAAGCGCTGAAATCCTTCCCGAAACTGTCTGATAAAAACGTAGCCGTATTTGATACCGCGTTCCATCAGACCATGCCGGAAGAGTCCTATCTTTATGCCCTGCCGTACAAACTGTATACGGATCACCATATCCGCCGCTACGGCGCGCACGGCACCAGCCATTTCTTCGTCACGCAGCAGGCGGCCGAAGCGCTGAACAAACCGGTCGACGAACTGAACGTGATTACCTGCCATCTGGGTAACGGCGGTTCCGTCGCGGCGGTGCGTAACGGTAAATGCGTCGATACTTCCATGGGGCTGACCCCGCTGGAAGGGCTGGTGATGGGCACCCGCAGCGGCGATATCGATCCGGCGATCGTCTTCCACCTGCATGATTCGCTGGGCATGAGCGTAGAGCAAATCAACAAGTTGCTGACCAAAGAGTCCGGCCTGTTGGGTCTGACCGAAGTCACCAGCGACTGCCGCTACGTTGAAGATAACTATACCTCCAAAGAAGATGCCAAACGCGCCATGGACGTATACTGCCACCGCCTGGCTAAATACATCGGTTCGTACACCGCGCTGATGGAAGGCCGCCTGGACGCGGTGATTTTCACCGGCGGCATCGGTGAAAACGCCGCGATGGTGCGCGAACTGACGCTGAACAAGCTTGGCCTGCTGGGCTTTGCCGTCGATCACGAGCGTAATCTGGCCGCGCGCTTCGGCAAAGGCGGAAACATCGCCAAAGACGGCAGCCGCCCGGCGCTGGTTATTCCAACCAATGAAGAATTGGTGATCGCCCAGGACGCCCTCCGTCTGACAGCGTAAAATAAAATCCCAACTCCGTCAGCCTAGGCTGACGGAGTTGTTTTTGACTAACGAGCAACCGTAAAGAGGTTCAGCCGTGTCCCGTACAATCATGTTGATCCCTACAGGCACCAGCGTCGGCTTGACTAGCGTCAGCCTTGGTGTCATTCGCGCCATGGAGCAAAAAGGCGTACACCTGAGCGTGTTCAAGCCTATCGCTCAGCCCCGTTCCGGCGATAACAAACCGGACCAGACCACCACCATCATCCGCGCCAACTCATCCATCAATGCCGCCGAACCGCTGCAAATGAGCCACGTGGAAGCCTTGTTGAGCTCCAATCAGCAAGACGTGCTGATGGAAGAAATCATAGCCCGCTACCATGAAAACACCAAAGATGCGGAAGTGGTTCTGGTGGAAGGGCTGGTCCCGACCCGCAAACATCAGTTCGCCAATGCGCTGAACTATGAAATCGCCAAGACCCTGAATGCGGAAATCGTCTTTGTGATCGCGTTGGGCAACGACTCGCCGGCGCAGCTGAAAGAGCGTATCGAACTGGCCCGCTCCAGCTTCGGCGGCAGCAAGAACAAAAACATCACCGGCGTGATCATCAACAAGCTGAACGCGCCGGTGGATGAGCAAGGCCGTACCCGCCCCGACCTGTCTGAAATCTTCGATGATTCCACCAAAGCCAACGTGGCGAATGTCGATCCCCGGCAGCTGTTCGCCAACAGCCCGTTACCGGTGCTGGGCAGCGTTCCGTGGAACTTCGATCTGATCGCCACGCGCGCCATCGATATGGTGAAACACCTGAATGCCCGCATCATCAACGAAGGCGACATCAAAACGCGGCGCATCAAATCCGTCACTTTCTGCGCGCGCAGCATTCCGCACATGCTGGAGCATTTTCGCCCCGGTTCGCTGCTGGTCACCTCCGCCGACCGCCCGGACGTGCTGGTTGCCGCCTGTCTGGCGGCCATGAACGGTATTGAAATCGGCGCCCTGCTGCTCACCGGCGGCTATGAGATGGACCCCAGCATCAGCAAGCTGTGCGAACGCGCGTTCCAGACCGGCCTGCCCGTCTTTATGGTCAAGACCAATACCTGGCAGACTTCTCTCAGCCTGCAAAGCTTCAGCCTTGAAGTGCCGGCGGACGACCACCAGCGCGTGGAAAAAGTGCAGGAATACGTGGCACGCCATATCGACCCCCTGTGGATTGAGTCGCTGAGCGCCGAATCCGAGCGTTCGCGCCGCCTCTCCCCGCCGGCGTTCCGCTATCAGTTGACCGAACTGGCGCGCAAGGCAGGCAAACGCATCGTTCTGCCGGAAGGCGATGAGCCGCGCACCGTTAAAGCGGCGTCTATCTGCGCTGAACGCGGCATCGCCCACTGCGTGCTGCTGGGCGACCCGGAAGAGATCCAACGCGTCGCCGCCGCTCAGGGCGTCGAACTGGGCAAAGGCATTGAGATCGTCGATCCGGTAGCCGTGCGTGAGCGTTACGTTCCGCGTCTGGTTGAACTGCGCAAGAACAAAGGCATGACCGAAGTGGTTGCCCGCGAACAGCTGGAAGACAACGTGGTGCTGGGCACGCTGATGCTGGAACAGGGCGAAGTCGACGGCCTGGTTTCCGGCGCGGTGCACACCACCGCCAATACCATCCGCCCGCCGCTGCAGTTGATTAAAACCGCGCCGGGCAGTTCGCTGGTCTCTTCCGTCTTCTTTATGCTGCTGCCGGAGCAGGTTCTGGTTTACGGCGACTGCGCCATCAACCCGGATCCGACCGCGGAGCAACTGGCCGAAATCGCCATTCAGTCCGCGGACTCCGCCGCCGCTTTCGGCATCGACCCGCGCGTGGCGATGATCTCCTACTCCACCGGCAACTCCGGCGCCGGCAGCGATGTGGAAAAAGTGCGTGAAGCCACTCGTCTGGCGCAGGAAAAACGCCCCGATCTGATCATCGACGGACCGCTGCAGTATGACGCGGCCATTATGGCCGACGTGGCGCTCTCCAAAGCGCCGAACTCGCCGGTGGCGGGTAAAGCGACGGTATTCATCTTCCCGGATCTGAACACCGGCAACACCACCTACAAAGCGGTGCAGCGTTCGGCGGATCTGATCTCCATCGGGCCGATGCTGCAAGGTATGCGCAAGCCGGTTAACGACCTGTCGCGCGGCGCCCTGGTGGACGATATCGTTTACACCGTCGCCCTAACGGCGATTCAGGCGACCCAGATTTAATTCAGGCGCCTTAGACGCTAAACGCCAACCCGCGGGTTGGCGTTGCTGACAAAACCTCTGACGCCGGTCTCTCTGACCGGCGTTTTTTTGCCTGAACGTCTGCGAACAATTAGTCGAGCAGTTGCGTCGCCGCCGCCAGAATATGCTCCGCCGTCAGACCGTACTCCTGCTGCAGAAAATCCTGCGTGCCGACCTGGCCGTAGCGTTCCTTTACGCCGACCCGCCGCATCGGCACCGGGCAGTTCTCCACCAACACTTCCGCCACCGCCGAACCCAGCCCGTTGTGAATGCTGTGATTTTCGCAGGTCACGATCCGTCCCGTTTTCTGTGCGTAGCTGCGAATAATGTCGCGATCGATAGGCTTAAGCGTAAACATGTCGATCACCGCCGCGCTGATATTGCGCTGCGCCAGCATCTCCGCGGCCTTGAGCGCCTCGGCCACCATAATGCCGTTGGCGATCAGCGTCACGTCGCCGCCGTCGCGCAGCAGATTCGCCTTGCCGATAGTAAAGCGCGAGCCTTCCTCATAGATTTTGGTCGCCTGCTTACGGATGGTCCTTACCCAGTAGAATCCCCGCAGATCCATAAGCTGCAGCAGGATATCGCGAAACATTACGGCGTCGGTCACTTCCAGCACGATGGAATGGGCCAGGCCCCGCACGACGCCCATATCCTCGAACGACATATGCGTGCCGCCGTTATGGCAGGCGCTGACGCCGGCGTCTGAGGCGATGACCTTCACATTGTTGCGCTGGTAATCCACCGACATGAACAGCTGATCGAAACAGCGGCGGCTGGCAAACGCCGTAAAGGTGTGCACGAAGGGGGTACGGCCGGTGAGAGACAGCCCCGCCGCAACGCCGATGACATTGGCCTCCATAATGCCGCAGTTGATGACGTGGCGCGGATAGTCCTTATGCACGCCGTCCATCGCCATCGAACTCATCAGGTCGGCCTCCAGCGCAATGATCGGCGTCTCCCGTTCAATCTGTTCGCGTACCGTATTGGCATACACCTTGCGCATTTCTATCCTGTCTTTTTCCAGCGCGAGCGTAACGTTAATCATGTGCGGCCTCCAGTTCTGCTATCGCCTGTTCGATTTCCTGTTTGACGTCTTCGGTCAGGCGAAGGTGGTGCGAGTTCGCCAGCGACATCAGATAAGGCACCCCCTGCCCCTTCACGCTATCGAGAATCACCACCAGCGGCGATTGGTCGGCCTGACGCTGCGGCGCGCAGGCCTGGCGGATGGCGTCGATGTCGTCGCCCTTGACCGTCGCGACATCGAAGCCGAACGCGCGGAACTTGCCCGCCAGATCGAATGGGCGGATCACTTCATCCAGCGTGCCGTCCAGCTGCTGTTTGTTGTAATCGATAAACAGCGTCAGATTCTGCAGCGAGTGGTGGGCGATAAACTGGAAGGCTTCCCAGCATTGTCCCTCGTTCAGTTCGCCGTCGCCCAGAATGCAGAACACCCGGTTATCGCGCCCGGCCAGCTTGTGGGAGAGCGCCATGCCGGCGGCGATGGACACCCCCTGGCCCAGCGAGCCGGTGGTGGCGTCCACGCCGATGGTGCGTCGGCGGTCGGGGTGGCTCGGCAGCCGCGTGCCGTTGTGATTGAGCGTCGCGAGCTGCTCGACGGGAAAGTAGCCTGACAGCGCCAGCGTGCTGTAGAGCGCCGGGCCGGCATGGCCCTTGGAGAGCACGAAATAGTCGCGCTGCGGCCAGTCGGGCTTGCCGGGGTCAATGCGCATCACCTCGCCGTACAGCACGGCCAGCGTTTCGACCACCGACATCGAACCGCCGTAGTGTCCGAACCCGAGTCCGGTCAGCATTTTCAGCGTCTCGATACGGATCCGGCGAGCAAAATCGCGCGTCGTCGTTGCATCTTTCATAGCAAAGTCCTCAGTGATTCTTCCTGCCGTCAGGCGAAGAAGGTTCATCCACACGGCGTTTTTTACCGAGATAGTTATGCGCCACCAGCAGTGCGAAGATGGCGACGATCAACAGCGTGATCATTTCCTTATTCATAAAGCGGGCAAGGTTGCCGAGCACGATCCCCACCACGCCGAAATCAGCGTCGGAGAACGTCGTATTGGCCAGTCCGATCGCGCCCAGCACCGGTAGCAGCAGTACCGGCAGGAAAGTGATCAGCAGGCCGTTGGCGAACGCGCCCAGCATGGCGCCGCGGCGGCCGCCGGTGGCGTTGCCGAACACCCCCGCCGTCGCGCCGGTGAAAAAGTGCGGCACCACGCCCGGCAGAATCAGCACCAGCTTCATCTGCCCCAGCAGGAAAAGGCCGACCAGCCCCCCCAGGAAGCTGAACAGGAAGCCGATCAGCACCGCGTTGGGCGCATAGGGATACACCACCGGGCAATCGAGGGCGGGACGGGCGTTCGGCACCAACTTTTCCGAAAAGCCGGTAAACGCCGGCACGATTTCAGCCAGAATCAACCGCACGCCCTGCAGAATGATGAACACCCCCGCCGCGAAGGTGATCGCCTGAATAATGGCGTACACCAGATAGTTCTGGCCTTCGCTGTACTGCTGTTCGACGAAGCTTTGTCCGGCGCATAACGCCAGGATGAGATAAATGACCGTCATGGTCATGGAGATGGAGATGGAACTGTCGCGCAGGAAGCTGAGGTTTTTCGGCAGGCTCATTTCCTCGGTGGAGCGGGAATTTTTCCCGACCCGGCCGCCGATCCAGCCGGCCAGCACGTAGCCGATGATGCCGAAATGGCCGAAGCCGATATCGTCGTTGCCGGTAATGCGTCGCATATAGGGCTGGGCGATGGCCGGGAAAAACGCCATGATCATCCCCAGCGTCAGCGCGCCGGTGAAGACCAGTTCGATCCCCTCGAACCCCGCCACGCTCAGTATGACGGCGATCATACAGGCCATATAAAAAGTGTGGTGACCGGTCAGAAAGATATATTTCAAGCGGGTAAAGCGGGCGACGATAATATTGGCCACCATCCCGAAAGCCATAATAAAGGCCGTCGCGGCGCCATATTTTTCCAGCGCGATAGAGACTACGGCTTCATTATTCGGAATAATGCCCTGAATATTAAACGCATATTCGAACATGCCGCCAAGCGGATTCAGCGCGCTCACTAATACCGACGCGCCGCCCGCCAGAACCAAAAATCCCAGAATGGTTTTTACCGTGCCCTTGACGATATCGCTAAACGACTTTTTTTGCGCCAGCAAACCGATAAGGGCGATAATACCGACCAGAATCGACGGCACCTTGAGTATATCAACGATAAATTTGAGCGTTTCCTGGATAAACATATCCACCTCGCCATTATGTCAGGGTTAGTCCAGCTTGAAGTAAGCACGGAGTTTTGATTCCAACTCATTGATATCGACAATATTTTTAATCACAATCAGCTGATCGGCGGGCACGCTGGCGCTGTCGGCGATATCCTGGGCCATGACAAACACGTCAGCGGCATTCGGTACGGCCGACGACAGATCCGAATGCTCTACCTCCGCCTCGATATTCAGTTTCTTTAATATCTTTTTGATATTCATTTCGACCATAAAGCTGCTGCCCAGGCCGGAACCACAGATAGCCATAATTTTCATCGCGCGCTTCCTCGTAAAATTTAAAGACGACGAGACCCTGGAGCGGAATAAACCATTCCGTTCTATGGAGATGTTGGTTTAATTAGCCCGGCGCTATCGTCGCCGGCAGAGAATATCGCTTAGTATTGATGGATAATGTCGAGCACCTCCTCTACCGTGCGCGCCGCAAATAGCGCCGTAATAGCCTCGTCGCAGGAAAATAATTCCGCCAGCTGCGCGATCAGTTCGATATGGCTGTTGCCGTCGGGCGCCGACAGCATCACGATCAGGCGCACCGGATCGTGATCGGCCGAATGAAAAATAACCCCTTCGCGCACCAGAAGCAGCGACAGGCCCAGCGCGAGCGCCCCTTCTTCCGGCCGGGCATGCGGCATGGCGATGCCCGGCGCCAGGACAAAATAGGGACCGATCGCGTCGTACTGCCGTAAAATGGCCGGCACGTAGCTATCCGAGATGGCGCCTTTGGCTATCAGAGGCGCCGCCGCCAGCGCCACGGCCTGGCGCCAGTCATCCGCCCTATCGCAAATCTGAATGCTGTCCTGCGTAAGCCAGTCGTTTAACACGGTGCCTCCTTCGCCCTGACGAGTTGCCAAGCGACGCCGCGGCGTCGCGCTGAACAAACTCTAATCAAGCCGCAGGCGTCTAACTGTGATTATCGTCTCAAAGATAGCGCTATCAAAAAATGCAAACGGGTTTTTGTGATAGCGCTATCAAAACGTGGGCGCCGCTCAAGCTAGTGATTAAAACGCCGCTATCGGTAACCCGAGGCTCGCGTTAAACTACCTTCCATAAGCCAGGGGTACGCAAGTGTCCGAATGTCATGTTCAGCGGCGCGCGAGGTGCGGCCGCGAGTGTAGGATGGTGAATGTCTATCATTAAAAAGAGACGCAGCCTGGGACGGGTGACGATATCGGACGTCGCCCAGCTTGCCGGCGTCGGTACCATGACCGTTTCACGGGCGCTGCGCACCCCGGAACAGGTTTCCGATAAACTGCGCAGCAAAATCGAGGCGGCGGTTGAAGAGCTGGGCTATCTGCCCAATCTGGCGGCCAGTTCGCTGGCTTCTGCCTCCTCCTATTCCATCGCCATGCTTGTCTCAAGCCTGTCGGAACCGGGCGCCGCGGAGATGTTCGCCGGGCTGCAAAAAGTGCTGCTGCCCGCCGGCTATCAGATCATGTTGGCGGAAACCCGTCACAGCATGGAGCGGGAAGAAAAACTGCTGGATATGCTGCTGTCGTACAATCTGGCGGCGGCGGTGCTGCTCAGCGTAGAGCACAGCGATCGCGCCCGTAAGGGGCTGTCGGCGGCGCATATCCCGGTCATGGAGATCGGCGCCATCAGCGATGACCCTATCGATATGAATATCGGCATCGACAATGCGCAGGCGATGGATCTGCTCACCCAGGCGGTGGTCGAGCGCGGCTATCAGAATATCGGTCTGCTGTGCGCCAATCAGGAGCAGTGGCTGTTCAAGCAGTATCTTCAGGGCTGGCATAAGGCCATGCTGCGCAACCATATGTCGCCGCACCGGGTAATCAACGCCTCCAGCCCGGCCAATTTCAGCACGGGCGCTCACCAGCTGCCGGAGTTTTTGCTGGCCTGGCCCGAACTGGATGCGCTTATCTGCCTGTCGGATGAAATGGCCTGCGGGGCGCTGTACGAATGCCAGCGCCGGCGCATTAAAGTGCCGGACGATCTGGCGGTGGTGGGATTCGGCAATAGCGACGTCAGCCAGGTTTGCCAGCCGCCGCTGACCACGATGACGGTGCCGTTCAGGGAGATAGGGGTACAGGCGGGTAAAGCGCTGCTGGCGCGGCTGAACAATGAAGAGAGTCAGGCGGCCGATGTCATCGCGTCCACCCTATGCAGGCGCAGCAGCTTTTAGCGGGAAATTGAGACGCGATAACCGCCCCGCCGTCGAAAAGAGGCGGAGCGGCGAAGCCGCTACTCGGCGGCGTCGATAGGCGCCGTCAGCGGTTTGCCGTAATGTTTATCGCTATAGCGCGTCAGCCACAGCGACAAGGCCTTGAGCGAATCGGGCGTAAACTCGTCGCAGCGGGCGGTGATCTCTTCAGGCGTCAGCCAGCTCACCTCGTCGATTTCCGTCTCCTGAAGCGCAAACGGCCCGTGCGTGACGCAGCTGAATAATCCCCCCCACACCCGGCAATTTTCCCCTTCGTAGTAAAACAAACCGTGTTCGGCAAAGGGCACCCCGGCAATACCGAGCTCTTCCTCCGCCTCGCGCCGGGCGGACTCCAGCATATTCTCTCCGCTCTGCACTACGCCGCCGGCCGTCGCGTCCAGCCATCCCGGATAGAAATCTTTGCTTTCGGTCCGGCGCTGAACCAGGATTTTCCCCATGCCATCATGCACGACAATATAAGTAGCCCGATGGCGCAGACACTGAGCACGCATCTGCTGACGACTGGATTGGGCGATAACCTGATTGTTTTCATCGACGATATCCACCCACTCTGTGCCTGCTGACTGACTTTGTTCCGCCATCCTCTGAAACCCTTTAGTATTGGCGCGTTGCCGCGCGCGTCGGTATTGAATAATGGTGTGTTGCTGAGCGACCACCGCTAAATTAGTGGCTAATCGTCACTTGTGCAATAGGTTCCCCGCCTTGCAGCGGAAGAACCTGTAAGACGCCTTGCTCCAGCATCCCGTAGCTGGCGGGATAGCCGCCTTTGGGCAGGCTCGCCGAGCCGGGATTAAAATAGTATAGGTCACCCCGCTTCTCCGCCACGGGAATATGCGTATGACCGTAAACCAGCACGTCATCGGTATTTAACGGCGGAAGATTGTCGGGATGATAGAGATGGCCGTGGGTAAGGAAAAGTCGATTTTTCGGCAATAGCACATGTTGCCAAGGCGCCGTCACCGGGAAATCAAGCAGCATCTGATCCACCTCGCTGTCGCAGTTTCCCCGTACCGCAATGATACGCCGCGCATAGGCGTTCAGCCGGGCGGCGACATCCGCCGGCAGGTAGCGTTCAGGCAATGGATTTCGCGGACCGTGATTCAGAAAGTCACCCAGCAGGATCAACCACGCGGCGTCGCTTTGCTCAAAAATATCCAGCACCCGATCGGTGGCGGCCAAGGATCCGTGGATGTCTGAAGCAAACATTAATTTCATCGTTTATACCCTTCTCGCGTTGCAGTCGCCGCCTTGTCAAGGTTAAAACAGGGTCGACGGCGACTCCAGCGACTTTGGTTTGCGCCCCAAAGCACGTTATCAGTCATACCTCCCTAGTTTACCAAAGTTACGCCGCCGGTCTTACCCCGAATTCAGGATAAATCGCCCCGTCGCCGCAAGGCCGTTTGCACGCAGGTAAAGCGCTAGCGTGACGGCAACCCGACGGACGGCGGCGCGATGCGCCCGTGCAGCGCGGGATTATCGCTTTCGTCCTTAAGCCGAATCCCCGACAGGCGGCGCTGGAAGCACTGCTCCAGCAGCCAGGCCAGCTTAAAGGCGGCCTGGGGATAATCCAGCCCTTCGGGACGGATATTGGAAATACAGTTGCGTTCCGACTCCAGACGCCGGGTATGGGGCCCCCAGGTCAGATAAACGCTCAGGCTGTCCGGTGAAGAGAGCCCCGGCCGCTCGCCGATCAGAATGGCGACGGCCTTGGCCTGCAAACACTCGCCGATATCGTCTCCCAGCGCCACGCGCGACTGATGCGCCAGCACGACGGGCGCCAGGGAAAGCTCCAGACGGGAAAGATAAGGCAGCAGCGCCGCGATCAACGGCGCGGCCTGCCGATGCACCGCCTTGGAAGAGAGACCGTCGCCCACCACCAGCAGCAGATCGGCCGGCTTGACGGACGAGTCCCGCAGCAGCTCGCGGCTCTCATCGGCAAGCCGGCGCCCTAAATCGGGGCGGCAGAGATACTGCTCCCGGCTTGGCGCGGCGCTGCGCACCGTAAGGGTTTTCAGTCCCGCGCTTTCCAGGCGGCGAGCCAGCGTTTCACTGTCGAACGCCTGATGCACGGCATCGCGGGCCTGGGCGTGGGCCATGCCGAACTTCAACAGCTCCCCCGTCGGCATGCTGGCCCCGGTACGCCCCAGCGCGATGCGCGCGGCGGTAAACTCGCGCAGCGCCTCCCAGGGATTAGCGTGGATCACCTTACTCATGCGTTCTCCTCCAGATAGGGTTGATGCCGTAATAGCGGGTGCTGACTGCCGGCATCGCACAAGCGGCCCTGTGCGTCGATGATCCTCATCTGCTCCAGCCAGGCGCCGAATTCCGGCGCATGCTTCAGCCCCAGCAGTTCGCGGATGTAAAGGGCGTCATGGAAGGAGGTGCTCTGATAGTTGAGCATAATGTCGTCCGCGCCCGGAACGCCCATCAGAAACGTCAGCCCGGCATTGGCGAGCAGGGTCAGCAGCGTGTCCATATCATCCTGGTCGGCCTCCGCATGGTTGGTGTAGCACACATCGCATCCCAGCGGAACGCCCAGCAGCTTGCCGCAGAAATGATCCTCCAGCCCGGCGCGGATAATCTGTTTGCCGTCATACAGATATTCGGGACCGATAAAACCCACCACCGTATTCACCAGCAGCGGAGAGAAGCGACGGGCCACCGCATAGGCCCGCGCCTCGCAGGTTTGCTGATCCACTCCGTGATGCGCGTTGGCGGACAGGCAACTCCCCTGCCCGGTTTCAAAATACATTACGTTATTGCCCACCGTGCCGCGCTTCAGGCTTAATGCCGCCTGATGCGCTTCTTCCAGCGTGGCCAGATTAAAACCAAAGCCGGCGTTGGTGGCCTCGGTGCCGGCAATCGACTGGAACACCAGATCGACGGGAGCGCCCCGCTCCATCAGTTGCAGGGTATTGGTCACGTGCGTCAGCACGCAGGATTGCGTCGGGATGGCGAAACGGCTGATGACGTCATCCAGCATGTAGTTCAGCTTTTCCAGCAGCGGCAGGCTGTCGCTGGCGGGGTTGATGCCCACCACCGCATCGCCGCTGCCGTACAGCAGGCCATCCAGCATGCTTGCCGCGATGCCTTTCAGATCGTCGGTCGGGTGATTCGGCTGCAACCGCACGCTAATGTGCCCCGGCAGGCCGATGGTGTTGCGGAATCGGGTGGTGATGCGGCATTTTTTGGCCGCCAGGATCAGGTCCTGATTACGCATGATTTTACTGACGGCCGCCGCCATTTCCGGAGTGATGCCGGGGGCGACCCGGGCCAGCAGCGCGCTGTCGGTGCCTTCGCTTAACAGCCAGTTGCGAAAATCCCCCACCGTCAGATGAGCAATCGCGGCAAACGCCTTATGGTCATGCGTATCGATAATAAGCCGCGTCACCTCATCCTGTTCGTAAGGAATCAACGCCTGCCGTAGAAAGGTATCCAGCGGCAGATCGGCCAGCGCCATGCGCGCGGCCATACGTTCCTCGGCGCTTTGCGCCGCCACGCCGGCCAGAATATCGCCGGAACGCGCCGGCGACGCCTTGGCCATCAGCTCGCGCAGATCATTAAAACGGTAGCTGCGGTGACTCAGCGTAGTCTGATACATGCTTGCGCCTCAATGGTGTCGGCAACCACCCACTATCGGGATAACGGGCGGCTGTCCGGTGTTTAGATCCGTCGCTTACTTGGACGCCGTCAGCTGCGGGTCCAGCGCGGCGGCATCGCGCGATTCGCCGGTCAGGCGGAACCAGCCGTAGCCTAGCAGCATCATGACGGCGAAAATCGTCGCCAATAAGCTATTGTAATACACCATAGCCGCCAGACAGATTAGCGCCATCACCAGCGCAAACGCCGGGGCAAAGGGATACCAGGGCGCGCGAAACGGGCGGTGCAGCGCAGGTTCGCTGCGCCGCAGTTTAAACAGCGACGCCATTGAAGTGATATACATCACAATGGCGCCGAATACCGACATGGTGACGATATTGGCCGTCAGCGGCTGCCCGCCGATGGTGACCAGCGAATCAGAGAAAATGGCGGCGATGCCGACCACGCCTCCGGCCAGAATCGCCCGGTGAGGCGTACGGAATCGGGTATGGATGCGCGCCAGCGGCTTAGGCAGATAGCCCGCCCGCGCCAGCGCGAATATCTGCCGGGAATAGCCCATGATAATGCCGTGGAACGACGCAATCAGCCCGAACAGCCCGAGCCATACCAGCATATGCAGCCAGCCGCTGTTGCCGCCGACGATCAGCTTCATGGCCTGGGGCAGCGGATCGTTGATATTCGCCAGTTGACGCCAGTCTCCCACGCCGCCGGCAAACAGCATAACGCCCAGAGCCAGCAGGGTTAAGGTGAGGATGCCGCAGATAAAGGCGCGCGGAATGGTGCGGCGCGGATCTTTAGCCTCTTCGGCGGCCATTGCCGCGCCCTCTATCGCCAGAAAGAACCAGATGGCGAAGGGAATGGCGGCAAAAATGCCGGAGATCGCCAGCGAGCTGAACTCATCCGACCCCGCCCAGCCGGCGCGGGTGAAATGGCTCCATTCAAAACCCGGCGCCACCACGCCCATAAACACCAATAACTCAAAAATCGCCAGCAGGGTGACCAGCAGTTCAAAGGTGGCGGCGATGCCGACGCCCAGAATATTGAGCCCCATAAAAACAAGATAGGCGCCGACGGCGACCCATTTAGGGTCCAGCGCCGGAAACTGCACGTTCAGATAGGCGCCGATGGCCATTGAAATAGCCGGCGGGGCAAACACAAACTCGATCAGCGTGGCGAACCCGGCGATAAAACCGCCGGTCGGGCCAAAAGCGCGATAGGCGTAGGCGAACGGACCGCCGGCATGGGGTATCGAGGTGGTCAGCTCGGTGAAGCTGAAGATAAAGGCGCAATACATGGCGGCGATCGCCAAGGCGGTGATCAGGAACCCCAGCGTGCCGGCCTGCGCCCAGCCATAGCTCCAGCCGAAATATTCACCGGAAATCACCAAGCCGACGGCGATCCCCCATAAATGGAAACTGCCCAGGGTCCGTTTTAACCCCGGTTCCGCGTTGTTGCTTTTCATACATCCATCCCTTGATATCAATATATTATCCAGGGATATTGCAAAGAGCGTACCAGATGGCCGAAGAGAAAATTTGCCCGCGTCAGGCCGCTCGGCCGAACGACCGGTCGTCGTCTTGCGCACCGTGCCAAGACAGGCTGCACCACAATGCGGCATGCGACGCCTAATTTCAGGGCATGCACCATTGAGAGGCAAAACGCGCGGCCAATTCGACCGCCGCCCCTGTTTACGTCAGCTTGATCCGCGCCACAAGATTAACTCGGCGCCGCTTATTTTCCCGCCGCAGAAGTGGTAGGGTAATCTCCCGGCTTTTCAGAAACGCCACGTTAACCTGGCGGTTAATCCTGACCGAACGCAACGTGATCAATAGTCACGCAGTTCCAGCAACGGAGACGCTATTTATGATTGATCTCTATTACGCCCCTACCCCCAACGGGCATAAAATCACCCTTTTTCTTGAAGAGACGAATATTCCCTACCAGCTTCATCACGTTAATATCAGCACCGGCGAGCAGTTTAAGCCGGCGTTTCTGGCCATCTCTCCCAACAACAAGATCCCGGCGATCGTCGATCATCAGCCCGCCGATGGCGGCGCCGCCATCAGCCTGTTTGAGTCGGGGGCGATCCTGCTCTATCTGGCGGAAAAAAGCGGCGCCCTGCTGAGCCGGGATCTGCGCGAACGCACGGCGACGCTGCAATGGCTATTCTGGCAGGTCGCCGGCTTCGGCCCCATGCTGGGGCAAAACCACCACTTCAACCACTACGCGCCGCAGCCCGTTCCCTACGCCATTGAGCGTTATCAGCAGGAAACGCAGCGCTTATACCGCGTATTGGATAAACAGCTGCAGAAAAATCCCTGGCTGGCGGGTGAAAACTACAGTATCGCCGATATCGCCACCTATCCGTGGGTGGTCTCTTATGCCCGCCAACGTATCGATCTTGCCGACTATCCGGCGGTGAAAAGCTGGTATGAGCGGATTAACGCCCGTCCGGCCACGGAGCGCGCCTACAAATTGGCTGAGCGGTAATCATTCTGCTATTCATCCCATTCGGCCTTCGGTTATCTTCTGGTATGGTTAGCCAAACATCCATATCACCGAGGGCCGATGAATGCCACACAGTAATACCGATGCTATTATTCGTATAAAAAACCTGCGGTTACGCACGTTCATTGGAATTAAAGAAGAAGAGATCAATAACCGGCAGGATATTGTGGTCAACGTGACGATCCACTATCCGGCGGCGCGCGCGCGCCATAGCGAGAATATCGATGATGCGTTGAATTACCGCACGATCACCAAGAGTATTATTCGCCATATTGAGGACAACCGTTTTGCCCTGCTGGAAAAATTAACCCAGGATGTGCTTGATATCGCCAGCAATCATGACTGGATCACCTATGCTGAAGTTGAAGTGGATAAACCGTTCGCCCTGCGCTACGCCGACTCGGTCTCCATGACCATGCGCTATTACAAGGAATTACGCTAGCCGCGGCCCGTCAGGAAAAAGCCTTATGACATCCCCCTGGCCGGCATGGGTTCTCAATGAGGTAAGATATGCAATTATTAATTACCGGTGGAACCGGTCTTATCGGCCGCCATCTGATTGAACGATTACAGCTGCTTTCCCATCAGGTCACCGTATTGACCCGCGATCCCGAACGCGCCCGGAAACGACTGGGCGATAAGGTGGAATACTGGTCGACGCTGAACAATAAAACCGCGCTGAACGATTTCGATGGCGTGATTAACCTGGCGGGCGAGCCGATCGCCGACAAACGCTGGACTCCGCAGCAGAAACAGCGCCTGAGCCAGAGCCGCTGGAGTATTACCGAACGGCTCGCCAACCTGATTAACGCCAGCAGCGAACCGCCCGCCGTTTTTATCTCCGGATCCGCCGTGGGCTATTACGGCGATCAGGGGGCGGCGCTGGTGACGGAGGATGAAACCCCCGCCAACGAGTTCACCCATCACCTGTGCGCCCGCTGGGAAGCGCTGGCGCAGTCCGCCGAGAGCGATAAAACCCGCGTCTGCCTGTTGCGCACCGGCATCGTCCTCTCCGCGCAGGGCGGCGCGCTGGCCAAGATGTTACCGCTATTCCGTCTGGGCCTTGGCGGCCCGCTGGGGTCCGGAAAACAGTACATGCCGTGGATTCATCTCGACGATATGGTGAACGGGATTATTTATTTGCTGGATAACAATGTGCTTAGCGGCCCGTTCAATATGGTGTCGCCCTATCCGGTGCGCAACGAGCAGTTTTCGGCCATGCTGGCGCAGGTGCTGAATCGACCGGGATTGCTGCGCGCTCCCGCCTGGGCCATCAAGCTGCTGTTGGGGGAAGCCGCCACGCTGGCGCTGGGCGGGCAGCGGGCCATTCCGCAGCGGCTGGAGGCGGCGGGCTTCGGCTTTCGCTTTTTTGAACTGGAAGAGGCGCTGCGGGACGTGACGAAAAAAACCGGCTGACGTAACGCCAGCCGGAACGAAATTATTTCAGGGTCCCCGACAGGAACTGCTGTAGGCGGGGGCTTTTGGGGCTGCCGAACAGCGCATCCGGCGGCCCTTCTTCTTCAATCACGCCCTGATGCAGAAAAATCACATGGCTGGAAACGTGGCGCGCAAACTCCATTTCATGGGTGACCACCACCATCGTTTTCCCCTCTTCCGCCAGCTGCTGCATAATACGCAACACCTCGCCCACCAGCTCCGGATCCAGCGCGGAGGTGGGTTCGTCGAATAGCAGCACTTCCGGCTCCATCGCCAGCGCCCGCGCGATCGATACCCGCTGCTGCTGTCCGCCGGAGAGATTGGCGGGGTATTTACTTTGCGCTTCCCCGGTGATGCCCACTTTATCCAGATAAAACGTTGCGCGCTGGCGCGCCTCGGCCTTACTCAGCCCCAATACCTGAACCGGCGCCTCCATCACGTTTTCCAGCGCGGTCATAAAGCTCCACAGGTTAAAATGCTGAAACACCATCGTCAGACGGGTACGCAGCATCTGCAGCTGTTTTTTATCGAATACCTTCAACTGACCGTCGTTATCGCGCACCATGCGGATTTCCTGGTCGTTGACATAGATGGTCCCTTCGCAGGGTTTTTCCAAAAAGTTGATGCAGCGCAGCAGGGTGCTTTTGCCGGAGCCGGACGATCCGATAATCGAAATCACATCCCCGGCGTGAGCCTGTAGCGAAATGCCCTTCAGCACTTCATGCTGACCATAACGTTTATGCAGATCCGTCACCATCAGCTGATTATTCGACATACTCTGTTCCTGGTTTTAATGGGATGAACGGGTATCAAGATGGCGTAACCAGCGCTGTTCCGCTTTTCTGAACAACCCGATTAACGCAAAAGAAACCGCCAGATAGATCGCCGCGGCGATGCCGAAGGCGTGAAACGGCTGGTAGGTTGCGGCATTGATGTCGCGGGCGATTTTCAGAATATCCGGCACCGTGACGGTAAACGCCAGCGCCGTGGAGTGCAGCATCAGGATCACTTCATTGCTGTAGGCCGGCAGCGCAATCCGCAACGCGCCGGGTAAAATAATGCAGCGATACTGCTTAAAGCGCGAAAAACCGTAGGCTCTGGCCGCTTCAATCTCGCCGTGGGGAACCGAGCGGATGGCGCCGGCGAAAATCTCCGTGGTGTAGGCGCAGGTATTTAACGTCAGCGCCAGAATGGCGCAATTGAGGCCGCTACGGAAAAAGGCATTCAACAGATCGCTGCCGCGCACCATTTCCAGGCTGTAAACGCCGGAGTAAAAAACCAGCAGCTGCACATACAGCGGCGTGCCGCGGAACACATAGGTAAACAGCCAGACCGGCAGGCTGAATCGCCGTCTGGGCGACACCCGGGCCACCGCCAGCGGCAGCGCCAGCATACCGCCGATAACCACCGAAGAAATCAGCAGCCACATGGTCATCGCCAACCCGGTAAGGCGATAGCCGTCGCTCCACAGCAGGGGCTGCCAGTATTGTTGCAGGATCTCACTCATAGCTTATTTTTTTGACTCCCGCCGAATAGTGTTTTTCCAGCCACCACAGCACGCCGTTGGAAATGGTGGTAAAGATCAGATACATCGCCCCGGCGACCAGCGCGAAATAAAACGGCTCATGGGCGCCTTTGCCCGCCAGCTGCGTGGCCTTAATCACATCGTTCAGACCGAGCAGCGACACCAGCGCGGTGGCCTTCAGGATCACCTGCCAGTTATTGCCGATGCCCGGCAAGGCGAAGCGCATCATCGAGGGAAACAGTATGCGGCGAAATACTTTCAGCGGAGAAAAACCAAACGCCACCGCCGCTTCAATCTGACCGGGAGGCACCGCCAGATAGGCGCCGCGGAAGGTCTCGGTAAAATAGGCGCCATAGATAAAACCCAGGGTGATAATCCCCGCCGTAAGCGGATCGATATCTATCTGGCCGACCCCAAGCGCTTCCGTTACGCCGTTCAGCGCGATCTGCAGGCCGTAAAAAATCAACAGCATCAGCACCAGATCGGGCACGCCGCGGATCAGCGTGGTATAGCAGGAGAAACATCCCGACAGCAGCCGATTGGCGGACAGCTTGGCGCCGGCGCCGATCAGCCCGATGACCAACGCCAGCAGCAGCGAACTCACCGCCAGCTCCAGCGTCATCGCCGCGCCATCCAGAATTAATTGCGAGTAGCCATACAGCATTGCTCATATCCGTTAAGAGTAAAATGGAGGTTAACCGCCAGGCATTGCGGTGTGACGGGCTTCCTGAATCCGTCGGGCGGGCCTTTGCCGGCGTTATGCCCGCGCGGGCGGGCATCCTGATAAACCGCGGCCTGACGTCGCGGTTTATCAGCGTCCTAAACGACCAATAACGGAGACTTAGCCGCCGTAGACATCAAAATCGAAGTATTTTTTCGCCAGGGTATCGTAGGTGCCGTCTTTGCGCATTTCCTCAAAGGCCTTATCCAGCGCGGCCTTCAGCTCGGTGTCCGCTTTGCGCAGCCCGATGCCGGTCCCGACGCCGAAATATTTGTCATCTTTTACCGCCGGGCCGGCAAACGCATAATCCTTGCCGATAGCCAGCTTCAGGAAACCTTCGCTGCCCGCCACCTCATCCTGAAACGCGGCATCGATGCGCCCCGCGGTCAGGTCGGCGTAGATTAGGTCCTGATTCTGGTAGGCGACGACGTCGATGCCTTTCGGTTGCCAGTATGCGTTGGCGTAGGATTCCTGCGTGGTGCCCTGCAATACGCCGACGCGTTTACCGCCCAGAGATGCCGTCGTCGGTTCAATCCCGGCGTCTTTTTTGGCGATCAGACGGGCATTGGCGGCGTAAAGTTTTTCAGTAAAGGCAATTTCCTGCTGACGTTTTTCGGTGATGGAGAGCGAAGAGATAATGGCGTCGATTTTTTTCGCTTTCAGCGACGGAATCAACGCATCAAAGTCGCTTTCAACAAAGGTACAGTTAGCCGCGATGCGCTGGCATAACTCTTTGGTCAGGTCGATATCAAACCCAACCAGTTCGCCGCTGCTGTTTTTAGACTCAAAGGGAGCGTAAGTGGGATCGGTGCCGAATTTAATATTCTTGGGAATGTCGGCCATGGCGCTTCCTGCGGCCAGAATGAATGCCAGCGGTAAAACTTTTATCAGTTTTTTCATATTGCTACCTTTGCCAATAAGTGATTGAAGGTCAAATGTGGTGCGTCGATGTCAGAGCGATTTTTTGCTTTAAAAACGGTTAGCTGTTTTCCACTGCGGAACATTGCAGTTTTCATGCCAAAAGAAGAAAGTCGCATCAACTACCTCACCGGACGGATATAACGCGCGACAATCTAAATAACCATTTGATTTATAGTTTTTTTATTCCATTATCTCGCATAAAAAACCGCCGCGCGACATCACACGACGGTAAACGCGGCGCCCTTAATGCACAATTTCAGGGCGCCAATGCAATAAAATGGTGCATCACCAGGAAAAAGCCCCATAACGGGGCATCTTCGTCATTTCACCCCTTTCCCCGGCGGCCGGTCGGCGCACGAAAAACAGGCCGCCGTCACGCCCCCTGCCAGCGGGTAAACAGATCCTGCGGCAGCGCAATATCAAACTGGTCGAGCACGCGGTTTACCGTCTGATCGACAATATCCTGCACCGTTTTCGGGCGATGATAAAAAGCGGGCACCGGCGGCATAATAACCGCCCCCAGCTCCACCGCCTGGGTCATGATGCGCAGATGTCCCAGATGCAGCGGCGTTTCACGCACGCAAAGCACCAGCGGGCGACGCTCTTTCAGCACCACGTCCGCCGCCCGCGTCAGCAAAGTGTCGCTGTAGCTATGGGCGATCCCCGACAGGGTTTTGATCGAGCAGGGCAAAATCACCATTCCCGCCGTCTTGAACGATCCGGAAGAGAGGCTGGCGGCGATATCGCGCGTATCGTGCACCACATCCGCCAGCGCCTGAACCTCGCGCAGGGTGAAATCAGACTCCAGCGGCAGCGTCTGCCGCGCCGCCTGACTGATAATCAGATGGGTTTCTATTCCCTCAACCGCCTGTAGCACCTGCAGCAGGCGGACGCCGTAAATCACGCCGCTGGCGCCGGAAATGCCAATAATAAGTCGTTTCATCAATACTGCCTCTGGACTGAGCGCGCCTGATGCTCAACGCGAATAACGGATCTGCGCTGACTTTGCCGCATCGGCGGGCGATAGGCAAGAATAAGAAAAGGGAAGCGCGCCCGAACGCACTCCCCTTTTCGTTATCGCGTTAAAAGATTTTCAGCGCTCAACCTTCGTTGTGCAACTCCAGATCTTCCACTTCGCTCTGGCTGCGCAGCGCTTTGGCGTCGTCATTGCGCAGCACTTCCAGATAATCCAGATAACCCTGATCGACGTCCTTGGTCACATAGATCCCGTTGAATACCGAGCATTCAAACTGGGTGATATCCGGATTATCCTCGCGGGCCGCGGCGATCAGATCGTCCAGGTCCTGGAAAATCAGCGCATCCGCGCCAATAAGCTGGCGGATCTCCTCCACTTCGCGGCCGTGGGCAATCAGTTCATTTACGCTCGGCATATCAATGCCGTACACGTTGGGGAAGCGGATTTCCGGCGCCGCCGACGCCAGATAGACCCGTTTGGCTCCCGCCTCGCGCGCCATCTCGACAATCTGCTCCGAGGTGGTGCCGCGCACGATGGAGTCATCCACCAGCAGCACGTTTTTATCACGGAACTCGGCGCGGTTGGCGTTCAGCTTGCGACGCACGGATTTACGGCGCGCCTGCTGCCCCGGCATGATAAAGGTACGGCCCACATAGCGGTTTTTGACGAATCCCTGGCGATACGGCTTATCAATGATGCGCGCGATTTCCAGCGCGATGTCGCAGGAGGTCTCGGGAATGGGGATCACCACGTCGATATCGAGATCTTCCCACTGGCGCGCGATCTTCTCGCCCAGCTTCTGCCCCATGCGCACGCGGGCGCTATACACGGAAATTTTATCGATAAACGAGTCCGGGCGCGCAAAGTAAACGTACTCGAACAGACAAGGGTTGCTCTTCGGGTTCTCGGCGCACTGGCAGGTAAACAGCTGCCCTTTCTCGGTGATGTAGATCGCCTCGCCCGGCGCCACGTCGCGCAGGAATTCAAAACCCAGCGTATCCAGCGCCACGCTTTCCGACGCCACTATATATTCGCTGCGGCCGTCTTCCAGATCGCGTTTACCGATAACCAGAGGGCGGATGCCGTTGGGATCGCGGAACGCCACCATACCGTGGCCGATAATCATGCTCACGCAGGCATAGGCGCCGCGAATCTGCTGATGCGTGGCGGCAACGGCGGCAAAAATATTATCGGCTTCCAGCGGATAGTGCTGAAAACGGTCCAGCTCTCTGGCAAAAATATTCAGCAGAATTTCCGAATCGGAGGTGGTGTTGACATGGCGACGCTCCTGTTCGAACAGCTTTTTACGCAGTTCGTGAGCGTTGGTCAGATTACCGTTATGCGCCAGGGTGATGCCGAACGGCGAGTTAACGTAGAAAGGCTGCGCTTCGGAGGCGCTGGAACTGCCCGCGGTAGGGTAACGCACATGACCGATGCCCATATTGCCTTGCAAACGTTGCATGTGCCGTGCTTCGAACACATCCTTCACCAGGCCGTTGGCCTTGCGCAGGCGAAAACAGTTTAAGGCATCAATGGTTATGATGCCTGCGGCATCCTGCCCACGGTGCTGCAACACCGTTAACGCGTCATAAATCGACTGGTTGACCGGTGTAAAACCGGCGATACCGACAATACCGCACATGGTGTCTTTTCCTCATCAGCGCTATCGCAGCTCTATATATGCTGCGGCAAGAAACTTGACGTGCTTTGCAGGTAGTCAAAAAACCACCTGATAATATAACTGAACTGCGGAACTAACTGGGACTGCTTCCAATCGTCGCTCTGTGAAAAACCGGTAAAGGTATCCAGAAAGAAGAGCAGCGCGGAGACAATCAATACGCCGCGCAGCGCCCCAAAACAGACGCCCAATACGCGATCGGTGCCCGACAATCCGGTGCGTTCGACCAAAGAACCGATCACATAGTTGACAATAGCACCCACAATCAAGGTCGCAATAAACAGAATGGCAATGGCGATGCCGTTGCGGACCAGTTCGTCATCAAAGCGGGTGAAATACACCGCCAGATAAGCGTAGTAATGGCTGGCGACAAAAAACGCGCATCCCCAGGTCACCAGCGACAACGCTTCACGTATAAATCCCCGGATCAGGCTGACCAGAGCCGAAAATCCGATGATGCCAATAATGACGTAATCAACCCAAACCATGAGCCATCCTAATAATGAACGATGCCAACCGCCCGGCCGCCGCGTCATCCTGTTCGCGGCGAATTCTAACAGAAAAAGAAAACGTTTGCGTAGCGTATTTCCGCCGATTTTATCAATCGGCGGGCAGCGCAAAAACCGCCCGCCGGCTCGTTAATCCTTTAACGCACGCTGTACGATCTGACCTGACCGCTCAATCCGCTGAGCCGCTGTAAATCCGCCAGCGAGGACTGCAGCTTCTGTTTTGACGCGTCCGGCCCGACATAAATACGGGTTATCTGCCCCGCCACCGGGGTGGCCGGTACGGTATAGGCGCGATAGCCGGAAAGACGCAGCTTGGCGACAATCTCATTCACCTTGTCGGCGTTTTTCAGTGCGCCAAGCTGTACCACATAGGCTTGCCCGGCGGGCGCCTGTTGCGCGGGCCTGGTCTCCGGTTTGGCTTCAGGCTTCGGTTCCGCTTTAGGTTCAGATTTGGGTTTCACTTCCGCTTTCGGCTGCGGCTTGAGTTCACTGGGCGCCGTCGGGCGCTCAACCACCGCCGGCGGCGCGATCGCCGCCGGGGGAGCCGTCGTGGCCGGAGGCGGGCTTTCCGGCTGGGCGCTTCCCGCGGGAGTTTCAGCATCGGAAACCGGGTTCTTATCCTCCATGGCGGACGCCGCCCCTTCCGGCGGCTGGCTGGGCAACGGCTGGTTCAGCGTCGGCAACGCTTCCATTTCGTTGCTGTCGCCCGGTTTGGGAACCAGCGGGATAGCCGCGAACTCATCGGCATAATGCTTTTTATTGCCGTCCAGCAGACCGGGCAGCACAATAACGCCCAGCGCGACCAGAACGATCGTGCCGACCAAACGGTTCTGAAATTTACTCGCCATACGCTTGCCCCTCATCCAGCGCTTCCATGACCTGCGCTACCGTATGAAAAGATCCACACACAATGACGATATCCTGTTCCGCCGACTCGGACATCGCCTGGCGCCAGGCGGCGGGCACGTCTGCGAACTGCCGGCAATGCTCCAGATATTGCGCCACCTGCCCCGCAGTGGCGCCGCGCGGGACGTCCAGCGGCGCGCAATACCATTCGTCCACCTGCGGCGTTAAATGGCGCAGCGTGCCGCCGATGTCTTTATCCGCCAGCATACCGACCACCGCGCGGACTTTCCCGCCCTGAGGCAGCATCGCCAGGCGGCTCGCCAGATAAGCGGCGGCGTGGGGGTTATGGGCCACGTCCAGAATCAGCAGCGGTTTCTCGCCGACAATCTGGAAACGGCCGGGCAGTGCGGCCTGGGATAATCCCTGGCGAATCGCCTCTTCGCTGACGTTCAAAGGCGAATAGTTCAGCGCGCTCAAGGCGCTGGCCGCATTGGCCAACGGCACATGCGGCAGCGGCAGCCCCGACAGCTCGCGCTGCTTATTCTGCCAGCTCCATCCGTCGCGCTGTATGGAGAAATCCCAGTCGCGGCCGCGGCGCAGCAACACCGCGCCCTGTTCAGCGGCCACCTGCGCAATCGAGCCGGGCATATCAGGTTCGCCGACCACCGCGGGTTTGCCGGCGCGGAAGATGCCCGCCTTTTCCCGGCCGATGCTGTCGCGGTCCTTACCCAGCCAGTCGGTATGGTCCAGCGCGATGCTGGTGACCACGGCGACGTCCGCATCGACGATATTGGTGGCGTCAAGGCGTCCGCCCAACCCCACTTCCAGAATCGCCACGTCCAGTTGCGCCTGCTTAAACAGCCGCAGCGCGGCCAGGGTGCCGAATTCGAAATAGGTGAGCGACACATCGCCCCGCCCGGCTTCAATCTCCGCGAATGCCTGACAGTGCCGCGCTTCGGGCAGCTCTTTGCCCTGAATCCTCACCCGCTCGGTGTAGCGCAGCAAATGAGGAGAGCTATAAACGCCCACCCGCAGTCCCGCCGCCAGCAGTATCGACTCCAGGGTACAGCAGGTCGTGCCCTTGCCGTTGGTCCCTGCGACGGTAAATACCACGCCGGCGGGCTGTAACAATTGAAGATTCTCGGCCACCTGCCTGACGCGCTCCAGTCCCAAATCAATGGCCTGGGCGTGCAGGTGCTCCAGATAATGAAGCCACGTGACCAAAGGCGACGTGGCTTGGGGTACTTGAAGATTATCCATGAGTCCCGTTCACTGGCTTACGGTTCATTTTATACAGGAAGCATGGCTGCCGTTCGGTGCATCGCTCACGCTTCCTGTTCATTGGTTCGGTTATACTTCATCCTGTGATTCGGAGGGGGTATCGTGACTCTCCTCCACCACGTCGCCGCCGGGTTCCGGATGATTGGTCAACTTGGCGAGGATCGTCGCCAGTTTATAACGCATATCCGGGCGGCGGACGATCATGTCGATAGCGCCCTTCTCAATCAGGAATTCGCTGCGCTGGAAGCCCGGCGGCAGTTTTTCACGCACCGTTTGCTCGATCACCCGCGGACCGGCAAAGCCGATCAGCGCCTTGGGTTCGGCGATATTCAGATCGCCCAGCATGGCCAGACTGGCGGAGACTCCGCCCATGGTCGGGTCGGTCAGCACTGAAATGTAGGGCAGGCCGCGGTCGCGCATTTTTGCCAGCGCGGCGCTGGTTTTCGCCATCTGCATCAGCGACATCAGCGCTTCCTGCATCCGGGCGCCGCCGCTGGCGGAGAAGCAGACCAGCGGGCAGCCGTCTTCCAGCGCCTGCTCGACGGCGCGGACGAAACGCGCGCCGACTACCGAGGCCATCGAACCGCCCATAAAGGAAAATTCAAAAGAGGCCGCGACAATCGGCATACCGTACAGCGTGCCTTTCATAACGATCAGGGCGTCTTTTTCATCAGACTGCTTTTGCGCGGCGGCCAGGCGATCTTTGTATTTTTTGGAATCGCGGAATTTCAGGATATCTTTCGGTTCCAGTTCGCTGCCCAGCTCCACCGTCCCTTCCTTATCCAGGAAAGCCTGCAGGCGCGCGCGCGCGGAGAGGCGCATATGGTGATCGCACTTGGGGCACACTTCCAGATTTCGTTCCAGCTCGGCGCGATAAAGAACCTGGCCGCAGCTATCGCATTTCGTCCAGACCCCTTCAGGAATGTTCGCTTTACGGGTCGGAGTGATATTGCTTTTGTTAAGAATTCGTTCAATCCAGCTCATTGATAACCTTTCTGCTTGAACCTGGCAAACGCCAGTCCGCTGTTCATATATTCCTTGACGACGCTGCCGCTTAAAATATGCCCGGAACGCGCTTTGCCGGCGTTACCGAAGCATCGGCGCCAAGGATTGTTCCCGTGAACAGACCATAAATGCTGCCCATTAAACCATAACGCTCCGGTACTGTGGATAAAAAACTGGTCGAACCGGAGGTTAAAACTCACTTCATTTGTTTTACATCGCCGCGCGCGGCGGCTCTTCTGTGCCGTACGATTTCAATTACGCCGGGCAGAATGGAGACCAGGATAATCGCCACGATCAGCAGCTTCAGGTTTTCCTGCACCACCGGCAAATCGCCAAACAGATAGCCCGCATAGGTAAACAGCAGAACCCATAGCAAAGCGCCCGTTACATTATAGAACGCGAAGTGGCGGTAACTCATATGTCCCATTCCCGCCACAAACGGCGCAAATGTTCTCACAATAGGAACAAAGCGCGCCAGAATTATTGTTTTGCCGCCGTGGCGGGCATAAAACTGATGCGTTTTATCCAGATAGCTGCGGCGGAAAATTTTTGAATCCGGGTTACTGAACAGCTTTTCCCCAAACAGGCGGCCGATGGTGTAATTCACCGCATCGCCGAGGATGGCCGCCACCAGCATCAGGAAAACCATCAGGTGCACATCCAGCGCGTTGGACGGCAGCGCGGCCAGGGCGCCGGCGACAAACAGCAAAGAATCTCCCGGCAAAAACGGCGTGACCACCAGCCCGGTCTCACAAAACAAAATCAAAAACAGAATGGCATAAATCCAGACGCCGTATTGCGCCACCAATTCCGCCAGATGAACGTCAATATGCAGGATAAAATCAATGATAAAGCGTATAAATTCCATAAAACATCTCTCTTGATGTCGCCTTTTTACCTCTGGCCGCCATAAGCCGGCCAGAAACGAGTCACCCGGAAACTAATCGTCTAAAAACAAAGGCCCCATCACCGGCTGCGGTAAAGCAAAACGCGCGGGATAATCCACCGCGACCAGATACAGCCCTTCGGCTCTGGCCGTCGCCGCCGCCAACGAGCGATCTTTCGCCGCCAGCAGCTCCGCAATCCACCCTTCCGGCTGATTACCGCAGCCCACTTCCATCAGGCTACCGACGATATTGCGCACCATATGGTGGACAAACGCATTGGCCTTAATATCTACCACGATATAAGCGCCATGACGCGTAACCTTTAAATGATTTACATTGCGCCAGGGAGTGCGCGACTGGCACTGCACGGCGCGAAAAGAGGTGAAATCGTTCTCTCCCAGCAGGCACTGGCCGGCACGTTCCATCCGCCCGGCGTCCAGCGGCAGATAGCAATGGGTGACGCCCCTGGCCAGCACCGCGGGACGGTAGCGATGATTATAGATGACGTAACGATAACGGCGCGCGGTGGCGCTGAAACGGGCGTGAAAATCATCATCCACCGTTTTTACCCAGCGCACCGCGATATCCGGCGGCAAATTGGCGTTGACGCCCATCGTCCAGGCCGCGTCTTTGCGCGCCGCCCGCGTCGCAAAGTGCACCACCTGCCCGGTGGCGTGCACGCCGGCGTCGGTGCGTCCGGCGCAGAACACCGCGATCGGTTCATTCGCCACCTTGCTCAACGCCCGTTCGAGACAGCCCTGTACGCTGTCGACCTCCGCCTGCCGCTGCCAGCCATAGTAGCGGCTGCCGTCATACTCTATCCCCAGCGCAATTTTCAGCGCGGCACTCTCCTCCGCCAGCATCGGTTGCGACATTACCCCAGATACTCCCGCACCAGACGCTCCGCCGTTTCCACCGCCATCAGCGCGCCGCCGAAGCGAACGTTATCCGCCACCGACCAGAACTGCAGCAGCTCGGGAATACCGTAATCATTACGCAAGCAGCCGATGCTCAGCAGCACATTGCCGGAGGCGTCGCCCACCTGCGTCGGGTAATCCTGCTCTTCGCTGAGCTCGATATCGCCGGCCTGCAGCAGTTCGTCCCGCGCTTCCTCCGCGGAAAGCGGACGCAGCGCCTCCAGATGCACCACCTGAGCATGGCCGTAAAACACCGGCGACTGGATGCAGGTGACGGAGACCGGCAGCCCTTCATCCTGCAGGACCTTACGCACCTGATCCACCAGGCGGCGCTCTTCGCGCACGCTGCCTTCATTATCAGGCAACAGCGGCAGCAGATTGAACGCCAGCTGTTTGGGGAATATCCCCGCCTCAGGCGGAATGCCGTTCAGCAAACGCGCGCTTTGGCCGGCCAAATCATCCACCGCCGCTTTGCCGCGCGCGGAAACCGACAGCATATTGGTGACGTGCAGGCGGGATAACCCGGCCGCTTCCGTCAGTGGCTTAATCGCCGTCAGCAGTTGGCTGGTCAGGCTATCCGCCACCGCCACGATATTACGGTTGCGGTAATCGGCCAGCGCGTGGGCGTTAACCCCCGGCACCACCAGCGGCACGTCCGGCTCCAGGGCGAACAGGCCGCTGCTGTCGATAACCAGACACCCGGCATCTCCCGCCTCTTGCGCATAGCGCGCGCTGGCTTCCTCGCCGGCGACAAAGAACGCCAGATGCGCCTGCGACCAGTCGAAATCCGCCGCATCTTCCACCGGGCGGGATTTACCGTTAAAACGGATGATTTCCCCCACGCTGCGTTCGCTGGCCAGCGGATAGAGTTCACCCACCGGGAATTCACGCTCCTGCAATAACTCCAGCAACGCCGAGCCTACGGCGCCCGTGGCGCCCAGCAGAGCAATATTCCAGCCGTCAGACATGTGGTTATTCTCCCCAAACTTGTAAATAAAACACGATTACCGCCGCGTTGGCGCAGTAGCGGCGCGTCACAGGCCGGCGGCCGGCGACGCGGTGAATCCCAATTTGTTCAGGCATTGCGCGCTGGCGTCGTCGGCGCAGATAATATGCAGCGACGACCATTCGCGCCGCTCCTGATAATGGCGGCGCAGGCGATCGAACCCGCCTTCCTGATGCGCCGCATGGCGCAACAGGGCGTCATCCCGGCGCACATCATACACCAGATGCACCAGGCGCTTTAATAACGCTTCATCCAGGGGCGAGGCGACGGTCAGCGTGGAGAATTCCGGCGGCGGCAGCAACGAAGACAACGCCACCCGCTGCGGATTGCAGATAAACCGGCTCCACGCCTCAAACACCTGGGTGGTGCCGCGGGCCTTGCCTTCCAGCGTATAGCCGGCGATATGCGCGGTTCCCACGTCCGCCAGCGCCAGCAGTTCGGTGGACAAAGCCGGCTCAGGCTCCCAGACGTCGAGAATAACGCTGAGTTTTTTCCCCTGTTTTAACGCCTTCAGCAGCGCGGCGTTATCCACCACCGGACCGCGGCAGGCGTTAATCAGAATGCGCCCGTCGGCGAAATCATGCAGCACCGCCTCATCAACCAGATGGTGGGTCCGGTACGCGCCGTCAAGGTATAACGGCGTATGCAGCGTCAGGATATCCGCATCGCGCACCAGCGCCTCCAGCGGCAGGAAATTTTCATCATCGCCCCGCTCCGCCCTGGGAGGATCGCACAATAATGTTTTGACTCCCCAGGCTTTCAGCCGTTCATTCAGCCGGCCGCCCACGTTGCCGACGCCGACAATCCCGACGGTTTTATCACGCAGTTGGAATCCATCCCGTTCGGCAAGCATCAGCAGAGAAGAAAAGACATATTCGACAACGGCTATCGCATTGCAGCCCGGCGCCGCCGAGAAGCCGATGCCGTTGGCGTCGAGCCAGTTCCGGTCAACGTGATCGGTGCCCGCCGTGGCGCTGCCGACAAACTTTATCTCGCTGCCGGCCAGCAGTTCGGCATTCACTTTCGTTACCGAACGCACCATCAGCGCATCGGCGCCGTTCAGCGCGGCGCGCGGCAGCGGTCGCCCCGGCACCGTCTGAACCTCGCCCAGGCGGCTAAACAGTTCGCGTGCGTACGGCATATTTTCGTCAACCAGAATCTTCATTACCTTCCCCGGTAACCTGTTACCCTGAAAAAAGAGGGTGGCTATTTTGCCACTGAATGGGGAGGAAGCCCAACGCTATCGGCCGCCGGAGTACGCCTTTATTGCCGATTTCCGCCGCAAACGCGGCGGGATAGCCCCGCGCGGCGCGGAAGCCTGACCGGCGGATCGCTGATTTTGTCTATGGAGATTAAGCGCAACGGTATTAAACTCAGCGGCTGTTGTTTAGTTATCATCATTGAGAATCCCTATTTTGAATTCCCTGTTCCCTATTATTGCCGTGCTGATCTGGTCGGTTAATGTCATCGTCAATAAACTCTCCGCCACCGTCATCGATCCGGCGGCCATCTCTTTTTATCGCTGGCTGCTGGCCTTTATGGTAATGACGCCGTTTATGCTGCCGGGCATCGGCAGGCACCTGGCCACCATTCGCCAATACGGCTGGAAACTGCTGGCGCTCGGACTGCTGGGCATGGTGCTGTATCAGAGTCTGGCTTACTACGCGGCGCACACCATCAGCGCGCTGATGATGGGGATTCTGGGATCGCTCATTCCGCTGCTCACCGTGTTGATCAGCATTCCGCTGCTGCGCATTGCGCCGACGGTGGGCATCGTTTGCGGCGGATTGCTGTCGTTCGGCGGCATCGTCTGGCTGATCAGCGCCGGCCATCCGCAACAAATTCTTGCCCAGGGCATCGGCGCCGGTGAAATCATGATGTTCGGCGCCGTCTGCGCCTATGCGCTCTATGGCGTATTAACCAAACGCTGGAACATCCCCTTGCCCAACTGGCTGTCGCTTTACGTGCAGATTGCCCTTGCCGTGGTCCTGCTGCTGCCCAATTTTTTGCTGACGGAAAATGTGCGCCTCACCGCTCAGAACATGCCGCTGGTCGCCTTCGCCGGCATTATGGCGTCGATTATCGCGCCTTTCCTGTGGATCCTCGGGGTGATGCGCCTGGGCGCCGGCACCGCGTCCGTCTTTATGAACCTGATGCCGTTATTCACCGCCGCCATCGCCATTATTTTCCTCCATGAGCCGTTACACGGCTACCACCTGATCGGCGGCGGGATTGCGCTGCTGGGGGTCATTCTGGCGCAGCGGTTGCGCACCCCGTTGGCCAAGGCGAAGTCGCGCGGCGCCCATTAGCGGGCGGACGGCGCGGGGCCGGCGGCAAAGGCCGGATTCAGCGGACGTTCAGCGCTTATCTGTGACTATCGAACGGCGATGGAGCTTGCTATGATTCGTCTCAATAATTGAGACTGCCTGCCCATCGTCAGGCCCCATTAGCAGCGGTGAGGATAATCGGTATGCAACCTGTAAGCGGCCCAGGAGCCCCACTGCCCGGCGATCGCGCTGTCAGTCCGCAGGCTACTTCACCGGCGGCCAATACGCCGGGGACTGACGGCGGCGATGCGCCGCTGACGCCCGCACAGCGCGCCACGCTTGAAAACCTGATGGTTAAAATCGTCGCGCTCGGCACGTTAAAAGCGAGCGAAGTCTGGAGCAGCGTGAAGCAAGGGCTGGGGCTACAGGAAAACGCCGAGTTGACCTCACGCCACTATCAGCCGGCGGAGCAGCAGTTGCAAACGCGCTTAACCCAGACGCAAGCGCAGGATAACGGCGCCCGCCAGCAGCTGATGCAACGGGTGACGGAGTTGCTCACCCAGGGGAATAACCGACAGGTGGTCAGTGATTTTATCCATCAGCAATTCGGCCATACCACGCTGAGCTCACTGAACAAAGCGCAACTGCAACAGGTGGTGACGCTGTTGCAACCCGGACCGACGGCGCCCGCTAATGCGGCGTCCACCCAGCCGCACTCCGCTGCCAACCCGCTTGAACGTTCCCTTTCGCCTGCCGAGCAGCATAGCCTGAACCAGTTGGTCACCCGTCTGGCGTCACAGAGCGGCGACCAGCCGGCAAAAATCTGGACCACGCTGATGACGATGCAGAACCTCCATTCCAGGGAGGCGATTCCGCTAAAAAATCTGCCGTTGCTGACCCAGTTCCTGCAAACGCAGGCGTCGTTGCAGCAGTTGCCGACCGCTTTACCGCCGCCTTTACCGCAGGGTGCGCCGACAACCCTCGCCCCCGATGCCGCGCCGAATCAACCTGCGGCGAACGCCGCCCAGCCGGCAGCCGGCACGGCCAACGCGGCCTCCATATTGCCGCAGACCGCCGCCGCGCAGACTGCGATTGCGACGCTGCAGGCGGCGTTGCCGCAGCCGCTCACTACCCAGGAGCAGCAAATGCTGCTGGACTATATGCAGAACCGTTTTAACGCCGGATGGCAGACGCCGCTGGCGCCGATGCAGCTTAGCGAGGCGCTCACCTTCCTGTTCACCCAGCGCATACAGCGCGCGCAGGAAACCGACTGGACGGCGCCGCAGCCGCTGCTGAACCCGCTTATCGCCGCATTGCCGCTTAACTGGCCGGCGTTATTCCAGAAATCGATGTTCTGGACCATCGCCGGCGTTGGCGTGGCGCTATTTCTGTTATGGGTGGTATTCTGATTTCGCCCGCGGCGGAAAAGGAAACGCCCTGCAGGCAGGGCGCAACGGGGGTACGTTCTCAGCCCGCCTGACGCGGGCTGACGATCGACGCGTGGTTACCGCTCGAACTTTCTCATCACCAGCGTGGCGTTGGTGCCGCCGAAACCGAAACCGTTCGACATCACGGTGGTCAGCTTGCGCTCCGTCGGCTCGGTGATGACGTTCATCCCGATCGCCTGCTCATCCAGCGTTTCCACGTTGATGCTCGGCGCGATAAAGCCGTGCTCCAGCATCAGCAGGGTGTAAATCGCTTCCTGCACGCCCGCCGCCCCCAGCGAGTGGCCGGTCATGGCTTTGGTGGCGGAGATGGCCGGAACATTGTCGCCGAACACTTCGCGGATCGCCCCCAGCTCTTTCACATCGCCAACCGGGGTGGAGGTGCCGTGGGTGTTGATATAATCAATCGGGGTATCCACGTCCTGCAGCGCCATCTTCATGCAGCGCATGGCGCCTTCGCCGGAGGGAGCGACCATATCCGCGCCGTCGGACGTCGCGCCGTAGCCGATGATTTCGCCGTAGATGCGCGCGCCGCGCGCCAGCGCATGTTCCAGCTCTTCAACCACCACGATGCCGCCGCCGCCGGCGATAACGAAACCGTCGCGATCGGCGTCATAGGTACGGGAAGCCTTTTCCGGCGTCTCGTTATATTTGGTGGACAGCGCGCCCATGGCGTCGAATTCACAGGCCATTTCCCAGCACAGCTCCTCGCCGCCGCCGGCGAATACCACATCCTGTTTACCCAGTTGGATCATCTCCACCGCGTTGCCGATACAGTGCGCGGAGGTCGCACAGGCGGAGCTGATGGAGTAGTTGACGCCGCGGATTTTAAACGGCGTCGCCAGACAGGCGGAAACGCCCGAAGCCATGGACTTGGTGACCATATAGGGACCCACGCCGCGCAGCCCTTTGGCCCGCATGCCGTCGGTGCCGACAACCTGATTACGCGGAGAACCGCCGCCGGACCCGACGATCAGACCGGTACGATCGTTGGAAACCTGATCGTCGCTTAACCCGGAATCTTTAATCGCCTGTTCCATAGACAGATAAGCATAAATCGATGCATCACTCATAAAGCGCACAACTTTGCGATCGATGAGGCCTGTGGTGTCCAGTTTAACGTTACCCCAGACGTGACTACGCATGCCGGAATCTTTCAGCTCCTGAGAAAAAGTAATACCCGAGCGGCCTTCCCGCAGAGATGCCAGAACTTCCTCCTGGTTATTACCTATGCTTGATACGATCCCCAGACCAGTAATCACTGCACGTTTCATTCAATACCTCTTCCACTTATAAAGTTTGGGATTTCGCAACGCACTTTAGCGTACAGTTGTACGCTGAACAAGTCCGATCAGACGAAGTGTTGCTAAATTTGCTCCGCGGCGGGCGGACCGTTAAAATCGCCGCACCGCCTGAATAATGAGTCATTTGCCGTGAATAACCGCCCCGTTCAACATGCGTCGTTGAGCTGGAACGAACAGGGTACACCTGTATCGCAACAGTTTGATGACGTCTATTTTTCCAATCAGGATGGGCTGGCGGAGACCCGTTACGTGTTTTTACAGGGCAACCGGTTTCCCGAACGTTTTCTCACCCACGCGCGTGAAAACTGCGTGGTGGCGGAAACCGGCTTCGGCACCGGGCTGAATTTTCTGACGCTGTGGCAGGCTTTCGATGCCTTCCGCACCCAACATCCCAACGCGCCCCTGCGTCGTTTGCATTTCATCAGTTTTGAAAAATTTCCGCTGCGGCGGCACGATCTGGCCGCGGCGCACGCCCAATGGCCGGAACTGGCGGCATACGCCGCGGAATTGCGACGGCAATGGCCGTTGCCCCTGTCCGGCTGCCACCGTCTGATTCTGGCCCAGGGCGGCGTCACGCTCGACCTGTGGTTTGGCGACGTCAACGCGCTGCTGCCCACGCTGGACGACTCGCTGCATCATCAGGTCGACGCCTGGTTTCTCGATGGCTTCGCGCCGTCCAAAAACCCGGACATGTGGACGGATAACCTGTTTCAAGCCATGGCGCGCCTTGGCCGGGATCAGGGCACCTTCGCCACCTTTACCTCCGCCGGCTTCGTGCGCCGGGGGCTGCGGCAGGCGGGGTTTAGCGTCAGTAAAATCAAAGGATTCGGCCGTAAACGCGAAATGCTGAGCGGCTATCTTCCCGACGGCATCGCCGCCCCGTCCGCCGCCCCCTGGTATGCCCGGCCGCCGGCCGCGGCAACCGACGATATCGCCATTATCGGCGGCGGCATCGCCGGCGTGCTGACCGCCCTGGCCCTGCAGCGACGCGGCGCGCGGGTGACGCTGTACTGCGCCGACCAACAACCGGCGCAGGGCGCGTCCGGCAACCGCCAGGGCGCGCTCTACCCTCTGCTGAACGACAGGCACGACGCCCTGTCGCGCTTCTTCGCCGCCGCCTTCACCTTCGCCCGCCGCCAGTATGACGAACTGGCGGCGCAGGGCGTCGCTTTTGAACATCAGTGGTGCGGCGTCAGCCAACTGGCCTATGACGAAAAAAGCGCCCGCAAGGTTGCGCAGATTTTACAGGGCGCGTGGCCGCCTGAGCTGGTTTTCGGCGCCACGGCGCGGCAGCTTGAAGAGGTGAACGGCCTGACGCTGGGCGCCGGCGGCGTTACCTACCCCGACGGCGGCTGGCTGTGCCCGGCGGAGCTGACCGCCTCGGCGCTGGAGCTGGCGCGGCGACAGGGGCTGACGCTACGGATGAACGCCGCCGTCACCGCGCTGGAACCAACCGCCGCCGGCTGGCGACTGACGCTCAACGGCCGGCAACAGGCTGAGCACGCCACGCTGATTCTCGCCAACGGGCACGCGCTGGCGGACTGGCCGCAAACCCGCCATCTGCCGTGCTATGCGGTGCGCGGCCAGGTCAGCCATATTCCGACCACCCCGGCGCTGCGGCGGCTGAAACAGGTGCTTTGCTATGACGGCTATCTGACGCCGATCAGCCCGCGGCATCAGGAACACTGCATCGGCGCCAGCTATCAGCGCGGCGATAGCGCCACCGGCTACCGGGACGATGAACAGCAGGAAAATCGCCGGCGTCTGCTGAACTGCCTGCCGCGGGCGGAATGGGCGCAGCAGATCGATATCAGCGGCCGTCAGGCGCGCCAGGGCGTGCGCTGCGCGCTGCGCGACCATTTGCCGCTGGTGGGCGCGGTCGCCGACTATCAGCGGACGCTGGACTGTTACCGGCATCTGTCGCCGCAGCGGCGCGACGCGCAAAACCTGCCGCCGGCTCCGGTCTACCCCAACCTGTTTATCATCGGCGCGCTGGGGTCGCGCGGACTCTGCTCCGCCCCGCTGGCGGCGGAGATTCTGGCCTCGCAGATTTACGGCGAACCCCTGCCGCTGGATGGCGACGCGCTGGAGGCGCTGAACCCTAATCGATTCTGGATCAGAAAATTGCTCAAGGGGCGACCGGTTTGACCGGACGAAAGCCCAGGCGC
This sequence comes from Brenneria corticis, assembly GCF_003115855.1. Lineage (GTDB taxonomy): Bacteria > Pseudomonadota > Gammaproteobacteria > Enterobacterales > Enterobacteriaceae > Brenneria > Brenneria corticis. The sequence goes on along the minus strand of NZ_KZ819078.1, from coordinate 13,257 downwards.
GGCGATCGTCGTCGCGTCTGGGCGGGCAGGGTTAGGGGAAGTTAGTGCGTTTGCCGGCTCCGCGCCTGCTGGAATAAATTATCCCACATGCGGTTGACCAGGATCTGATCCGGCGGGGAAAGCTCGCCGTTTTTTATCGCTTTATCAATGCTGTCGCTGACTCGCGCATGTAAAGCCTCCAGCGTGTGTTCGCCATTTTCTTCGGCTTCCGCCACCGACACCGTCAAATGACCGCGCAAATACCCGCCGGCAAAAAGTTCATCGTCGCTGGCATGCTCCACCATGTCATCAATCAGCGCCAGAATACGCGCCTCAAATTCTGCGATCATTTATCATCCTCGGTTAAACTGTTTTCCGCGCCGCTCAGCAGAGGTCGGCGGGATACGGAAAGCTCGCCGCCGTCAGCGGCGGCGTATGGTAAAACGTCTGTAACGCATGAATAAAGCGCGCCGGCCGCGGCGGGATCCCCTGCTGCAGATAGTGCATCACCTGCGCATGGACCCGACGTTGAAAAGCAATGCGATCCGGTTCGCCGTCGCCGTTCAGATTATCGCAGCTTACGTTGAACGGAAAACCCGCCGCGACGCAGAACAGCCAGTCGAGCGCCTGCGGTTTAATTTCCGCGTCCTCAAAGCGGGACTGCGTCTGCGCATCGCGTCCGTCCGGGCAATACCAGTAGCCGAAGTCGACCTGTAGGCGCCGCTGCTCGCCGGCGATGCACCAATGGGAAATCTCATGCAGCGCGCTGGCGTAAAAACCGTGCGCGAAGATAATCCGGTGGTACGGCGCCTGCTCGTCCGCCGGCAGGTAGATTGGCTCATCGTCGCCTTTAACCAGCCGCGTGTTGTACTCCTCGCTGAAGCAGGCGGCAAAGATATCGATCAGTTGCTGGTAGTGATGGCAACCCATATTACTCACCGTCATCAGAAAAATTGTCCCAGCCAACGGGCGATCTCGCCGCCGTGGCTGTCATAAATCAGTTTGCAGCTCATAATGGCGGAGACGATCACCAGCATGGGACGAATCAGCTTCTGGCCTTTGCTCAGCACCATTTTGGCGCCGAGACGCGCGCCGATAAACTGCCCCGCCAGCATGACCAGTCCCAGCCCCCATACCACTTTCCCGCCCAGCATAAAAAACAGCAGCCCGCCGAAATTGGAGGTGAAATTGAGGATTTTGGCATGAGCGGTGGCCTTGGCCAGATTAAAACCGCTCAGGGTGACGAACGCCAGCGCATAAAAGGATCCGGCGCCGGGGCCGAAAAAACCGTCGTAAAATCCGACGCCGCAGCCGGCGATAATCGCAAAGGGAACGGCGGACAGGCGGCGCTGACGATCCTCATCGCCGATCTTCGGCGACAGCAGGAAATAGAGCCCGATGCCGATAATCAGCAGCGGCAGCAGCTGGCGCAGAAAATCGGCGTGGATCTGCTGAATCAGCCAGGCGCCAAAGGTTGAGCCCACAAAGGTTAAGGCGATGGCCAGCTTCTGTTCGCCCAGGCGGACCGCCCGGCGACGGATAAAATAGAGGCTGGCGGAAAACGAACCGCCCACGGATTGCAGCTTATTGGTCGCCAGCGCCTGGGCGGGCGACAGCCCGACGGCCAGCAAAGCCGGCACGCACAATAGCCCGCCGCCGCCGGCGATGGAGTCGATAAACCCGGCCAGCACGGCGACGAAGAACAAAATGACCAATATTTCCGGCCCGACGACAAACCAGTCCATGCGTTATTCCGCGACGAAATGTCTGTCGAGCAGAGCCTGACAAGACGGAGGTAAAGGTGGCGGCGATGTTTTGACCGGCGACTCATGCCCCGGCTGACGCGGCTGGAACCAGCTGGTCAACTCCGCGCCGCAGCCATCGCCGGCGGGCGGCGAATCCTGCTCCTGACACTCCAGGCTATCCGCCGGACAGCGCAGGCGAACGTGCATATGCGCGCGATGCCCGAACCAGGGGCGCACCTTGCGCAGCCAGTCGCGATCCTGACCGGCCTCGGCGCACAGCTGTTTTTTTATCGCCGGGTTGACGAAAATTCGCGTCACGTCATGGTCTTGCGCCGCCAGTTTCACCAGCGTGGTCACTTCGGGCTGCCAGACGCGCGGATTAACCTGACGCCCGTTGGTCATAACCAGATCGATAGGCTGCGGTTTAATCAGCTGCTGCTCGCTCCAGCGCCGTTTGGGCAGTTGCAGCCAGATATCGACATCCAGACCGGACTGATGGCTGGCGTGGCCGCTGCTGAAACGCCCTCCCACCGGCATGCCCATATCGCCAATCAACACATTGGCGGCGGTACGGCGTTTCACATTGGCGCTCAGGCGATGAATAAACGCCAGCAGATCGGGGTGACCGAAATAGCGTCGCTGATCGACGCGCATCACCTGATAATCAGGCGATTGCAGCGGCAGCGGTTGGGCGCCGATAATACAGCCGTTGGAAAAGCCGCCGATGGACTGCGGCGCGCCCGCCACCGGGTGCGTCATTTCCTGCCAGGGGGTTTTCGCCCACCCGGTCTGCATCCACCCTGACGCACTGAGCGCCAGGGCGATAACCCCGATAAACCCTTTTTTCATCATCTTTTACCAGCGGGGAACCTGACTTGCTACATCGCCGCACTGCGCGCGCTGGCGCAGCAGGTGATCCATTAACACGATCGCCATCATTGCCTCGGCGATCGGCACCGCACGGATCCCCACGCAGGGATCGTGACGTCCGCGGGTCACCATTTCCGTCGCTTCACCCTGACGGTTAATGGTTCGCCCCGGCACCATAATGCTGGAGGTGGGCTTCAGCGCCAGATGCGCCACAATATGCTGTCCGCTGCTGATGCCGCCCAAAATCCCCCCGGCGTGATTGCTCTGGAAACCCTGCGGGGTAATCTCATCGCGGTTTTCGCTGCCGCGCCTGGCGACTACCGCAAAACCGTCGCCAATCTCCACCCCTTTCACCGCATTGATGCTCATCAGGGCGTGCGCCAGATCGGCGTCCAGGCGATCGAACACCGGTTCGCCCAGCCCGGCGGGAACGGATTCCGCCACCACGCTGACCTTGGCGCCGATGGAATCGCCCTCTTTTTTCAGCGCCCGCATCAGCTCATCCAAGGCTTCCAGCTTGTCGGCATCGGGACAGAAGAACGGATTCTGCTCGACCAGATCCCAGTCTTTCAATTCGCAGGTTATCTCGCCGATTTGCGACAGATAGCCGCGAATTTTCACGCCGTGCCGCTGTTGCAGATATTTTTTCGCTATCGCGCCGGCCGCGACGCGCATCGCGGTTTCCCGGGCGGAAGAACGCCCGCCGCCGCGATAGTCGCGCAGGCCGTACTTTTGTTCATAGGTGTAGTCGGCGTGGCCGGGGCGGAAAACGTCCTTGATGGCGCTGTAATCCTGCGAGCGCTGGTCGGTATTTTCGATCAGCAGACCAATGCTGGTGCCGGTGGTAACGCCTTCAAACACCCCGGAAAGAATACGCACCCGATCGGGCTCGCGGCGCTGAGTGGTGTAGCGCGACGTTCCCGGACGACGCCGGTCCAGATCCTGTTGCAGATCCGCCTCCGTCAGCGGGATCCCCGGCGGTACGCCGTCAACAACACAGCCCAGGGCGATTCCGTGGGACTCACCAAATGTGGTGACGCGGAAAAACTGCCCGATACTGTTTCCTGCCATCACAACTCCTTAGCCTATACAGATAGGGTTAACCATCGCGAATCAGTCGCGGTAAATGCTGAAATATTCTTTACAATCAATTAGCTGAGACCTGGTCAACGTAAACACGCCCTCTCCGCCGTTGGCGAATTCCAGCCAGGTGAACGGAATGGCGGGATATTGCTCGATCAGGTGCACCATGCTGTTGCCCACTTCGCAAATCAGCACGCCGTCGTCGCTGAGGTAATCCGGCGCGCTCGCCAGAATGCGGCGCACCAGGTTCAGGCCGTCGCTGCCCGCCGCCAATCCCAGTTCGGGTTCATAGCGGAACTCCTGCGGCAGATCCGCCATATCCTCTTCATCCACATAAGGCGGATTGGTGACGATCAGGTCGTACGCAATAGCCGGCAGATCGCGAAACAGGTCGGAGCGAATCGGGGTGACGCGGTATTCCACGCCGTGTTGCTGAATATTTTGCTCGGTCACCGCCAGCACATCGTCGGAGATATCCACCGCGTCCACTTCCGCCTGCGGAAACGCCTGGGCGCAGGCGATGGCGATACAGCCGCTGCCGGTGCACATATCCAGAATATGGCCTGGCGCTTTAGGCAACTGGTCGGCGAAATAATTGCCGATCAGTTCGCCGATGGGCGAACGCGGCACCAGAACCCGCTCGTCAACGTAAAACTCCAGCCCGCAGAACCAGGCCTTGTTGGTCAGATAAGCCACCGGGACGCGCTCGTTTACCCGGCGGATAACGCGTTCGACGATACGATGACGCTCGCTGGACGTCAGGCGGGAAGTATACATATCCTCAGGAATGTCCAGCGGCAGGAACAGACTGGGAAGCACCAGCTGTACCGCTTCGTCCCAGGGATTATCCGTGCCGTGACCATAGTAGACATTGGCTGCGTTAAACCGACTGACCGCCCAGCGCAGCATATCCTGAATGGTATGAAGATCGCTGACGGCCTCATCGACGAAAATTTTGTCCAAGCTTGTCCTCCGCAGACACATCTGAATGGAAATTGGCGCTGTTACTCAAAGTAAGAAGGGCATAGTTTGCCATGAAGCCCGCGACAAATCAGCAGATATAACCGGCGGAACTAAAGGTTGCGCCGACTTTTATTTAGCAGCCGCCAAGAGAAAAGGTAAACTGAGCGGATATTGATGCGGAGTGAGCGGCCAATGAGTAATAAATATTCGCTGAACGACGAAGAATTGCAGCTTTTTCGTACTTCAGTCTCCGGCGCTAAAAAATTACGCCAGGATACCTATGTCCATAAGCCGGTTCGTCCCAAAACCGGCGAACTGCCTCCCCGGCGGGCGCTGCGGGAGCAGGCCGACGCCAGCTTTTACTTTTCGGACGAATTTCAGCCGCAGTTGGAAAGCGAGGGGCCGACGCGCTACGTGCGCCCCGGCGCCAGCCATTACGAGTTGAAAAAACTGCGGCGGGGCGACTACTCCCCGGAACTGTTTCTCGACCTGCACGGCCTGACGCAGTTGCAGGCGAAACAGGAGCTGGGCGCGCTGCTCGCCGCCTGCCGCCGGGAACACGTTTATTGCGCCTGCGTGATGCACGGCCACGGCAAACGCATTCTGAAACAGCAGACGCCGCTGTGGCTGGCGCAGCACCCGGACGTGCTGGCTTTCCATCAGGCGCCCAAGGAGTTCGGCGGCGACGCCGCGCTGCTGATACTGGTGGCGCTGGAGGCGCCGTCGCTCGGCTAGCCGGGGCGGCGGGAGGTCGGCGCGGCGGCGATTACCTCTTCAGCGCCAGCTGCGCCGGACTCACCTGCCAGTCAAACACGCCGCGCCCCGATGGGGCATCAATGCTCACACAGGCAATGCCGGAGGTGGCGAACATGGGGGCGTTTTCAGCGGGACACAACTCCGCGACCAGATAGCCGACCAACGGCAGATGCGAGACGACCAGCACCGCTTCCGTCCCCTCTTTGGCCAGGGCTTGCAGATAGCTGCCGACAAAGCCGGCATCGCCGCCGGGGGTGAGCTCGGGCAGGCATTCATCCCCCTCGGGCAAGGGCAATAGCCCCCGGATCGCCTCCAGCGTTTGCCGGGCGCGCAGATAAGGACTGACCAAAATATGATCAATATCCAGCTGCTGGTTGTTCAGCCAGCTTGCCATCTTGCGCGACTCATCATAGCCGCGCGCGCTCAAAGGCCGCTGCGCGTCGCTGGCCGCATCAGGTACCGCATCGCCATGACGCATAATCAAAACTTGCATATCACACCGCTATTTGACGAACATATCGTAATTAAAAGGCTTATAAAGCAATCAGTCGTTGTATAAGCACACGCTGAAGCAGGACGATACAGGCTATCACGAAAACCGTTATCGCCGCTCCCTGATGTAAATTTAACCGTCCGGTAAAGCGCACTTTCTACCTTAGTTGTTGGCTGGGCGTCAATCATTAACCCGCGTCGACCGGCGCATCGCCGGGCGGAAGCGCCGACGGCGCAACCTCGTCCGGTAGCGGGTAGAACCGCCGCTGACCGTCCCGCATGGCCAGCAAGGCTTCGCAGGGCGCAAACCTGTCGCCATACTGCTGCTGCAATACCTGCAACGTTTTTACCACCGTGGCGATGCCAAGGCGATCCATATAATGGAACGGACCGCCGAGAAACGGGGGAAAACCGATGCCGAACACCGCGCCGATATCCCCGTCGCGCGCGCTGCGGATCACCTTTTCATCCAGACAGCGGGCCGCTTCGTTCAGCAGCAGCATCACGCAGCGCTGGCCGATCAGCGCCGGGTCGAGATGCGCTTTCGGGGTCACGTCCAGCAGCGGATAGATGGAAGCGTCCACCTCTCTGGCCTTATGCCGCCAATGGAAATAGCGTTTCCGGTTATAGCGATAAAACCCTTTGCCGTTTTTACGCCCTTTACGGCCATCCTTCAGGACGGCGTCAAAGGTGGGGGGCGGGATAAAACGCTCCCCGAACGCCTGACCGAGCACCGGTACGATTTTAGTGGCGACGTCGATGCCGACTTCATCCAGCAGCGTCAACGGGCCGACCGGAAAACCAAAGCGCACCAGGGCATAATCGATCGACTCCACCGGTTCGCCTTCCAGCAGACAGTAGGCGGCTTCATTAACGTAGGGCGCCAGGATACGGTTAACGTAAAAGCCCGCGCTATCGGCCACCACAATCGCCGTTTTACCCTGTTTTCGCGCCAGCGCCAGCGTGGCGGCAATGGTTTCGGCGCTGGTGTGCGCGTGCGGAATCACTTCCACCAGCGGCATTTTATCCACCGGGCTAAAGTAATGCAGGCCGATCACCTGCTGCGGGCGCAGGGCTTGCGCGGCGATCTGGTGAATCGGCAATGACGAGGTATTCGAGGCAAAGATGGTATGCGGCGCGGCATGGCGCTCCACCTCGGCCACCATCTGCCGTTTCAGCGACAGATCCTCAAACACCGCTTCAATCACCATGTCGCTCTGTTCGAATCCCCGGTAATCGGTGCTGCCGGAAATCAGGCTCATCAGGCGTTGCCGCTCGGCAGGCGGCATACGCCGGCGTTCCACCCGTTTGGTCAGCAGTTGCCAGCTGTAGTTCAGCGCACGGTTAATGCCCTGCTCATCAATATCTTTAATGCGCACCGGCAAGCCGCCGCGCACCGCCGTGACGCTGGCGATACCGCCGCCCATCAGCCCGCCCCCCAGAATCCCCACCCGGCGGATGGGGGGCGCCGCAGCGCCGCCGGACTCTTTTTTTAACGACGTCGAGGCAAAAAACAGACTGCGCAGCGCGGCGGACTGCGGCGTCATAACCAGCTTACCGAAGGCGCGGGCCTCAAGCCGGTAGCCTTCGGCCGCGCCTTTTTCCATTCCGCGGCGAATCACCTGAATTATCCGCTCCGTCGCCGGGTAATTGCCGTGCGTTTTGGCTCGCGTTTTGCGCTTAACGATATTGAAAAACAGCGGCCGGATCGCCGGGCTCGCCAACAGGCGGGCGCGCCAGTCCGGCGGCGATGCTTTACGCTTACCCTGCCTGATCGTCTCCAGCGCCGTTTGCAGCAAAATACTGTGCGGCACCGCGTCGTCCACCAGCCCCAGTTTTAGCGCCTGCGCGGCGCGGACGTGGCGCCCGGTGAGGATGATATCCAGCGCCGGCCCGACGCCGATCAGCCGGGGTAAGCGCTGGGTGCCGCCGGAGCCGGGCAACAGGCCGAGCTTGACCTCCGGCAGCCCCAGCAGCGTTTTTTCATCCAGCGAACACAGGCGGTAATCGCAGGCCAGCGCCAGTTCCAGCCCGCCGCCCAGACAGGCGCCGTGAATCGCCGCGACCACCGGGAAAGGCAGCGCGGCGATATAGGCAAAGGTTTCCTGCCCCTTTCGGGCCAGATCCTGCGCCTGTTCGGCGCTGGCGCAGCCGTCCAGCATGGCAATATCCGCGCCGGCGATAAACGAATCCGCCTTGGCGGACACCAGCACCAGCCCGCGCAGCGCCGCATGTTGCTGAGCCTGTTCGATAACCTTGACGATCTGCTCGGCAAATTCGCTTTTCAGCGTATTGACCTTTTCTCCCGGCACGTCAATGGTGACGATGCCGATATTGTCCGGGCGGATAGCGAGGGAAAAAGCCGAAGCCTCGGCAAGGGATGCGGATAACGGTTGCCTATCGTTCATGGCGTCACCTCCAGTACCATTGCGGCGCCCAGTCCTCCCGCCGCACAGGCGGTGGTCAACCCCAGCCCGCCGCCGCGGCGGCGCAGTTCGTGCAACGTCTGGGTAATCATCCGGGCGCCGGTAGCGGCAAACGGATGTCCGTAGGCAATGGAGCCGCCGAGCACGTTGAATTTCTCCATCTCCACCTCGCCCAGCGGCGCCGGCCGCCCCAGTCGGCGGCGGGCGAAATCCTCGCTGGCGAACATTTTCAGGTTCGCCAGCGTCTGGGCGGCAAAGGCTTCGTGCATATCGATCAGCGCCAGATCGGACAACGCCACCCCGGCCCGCGCCAACGCCAGCGGAGAGGCGTAAGCCGGTCCCAGCAACATATCCTCCCGCACGCCGATGGCGCTAAAGGCATAACTGAGCAGATAGCCCAGCGGGGTAATCCCCAGACTTTTGGCTTTCGATTCGCTCATCAGCACAATCGCCGCCGCCCCGTCGGTCAACGGCGTGCTGTTGGCCGCCGTTACGCTGCCGTGCCTGCGGTCAAAGGCCGGCCGCAGGCGGGCATAATGCTCCGGCGCCGAGTCGCGACGCACGTTATTATCCTCGGCCAGCGCCTGCCGGTAAGGCGGCACGTACGCCGTCATCACCTCGTCGCGCAGCAGCCCCTCCTGCCAGGCGCGGGCGGCCAGACGATGCGAGCGATGCGCCAGCGCGTCCTGCTCTTCCCGCGTAATGCCGTAGGTTTTCGCCATTTGTTCCGCCGTATCGCCCATGCGCAGGCCGGTGGAGTATTCCGCCACCGGGGGGGCGACGGGCAGCAAATCCCTGGGGCGCAGCCGGGCGAGCAGTTTAAGGCGCTGGCGCAGCGTGCGGGCTTTGCTGATATCGACCAAGGTTGCGGCGAGGCGTTTACTCACCCCGATCGGCAGCACCGAGGATGAGTCCGCCCCGCCGGCAATCCCCACTTCGACGACGCCCGCCATAATGCTTTCCGCCACGTTGGCCACCGCCTGAAAACTGGTGGCGCAGGCGCGGGATACGCTGTACGCGTCGGTATGCACGCTCATCCCCGTTCCCAGCACGATTTCCCTGGCGATATTGGGCGCCTCCGGCATTTGCACCACCTGACCGAAAACCAGCAGGTCGATCAGTTCGGGATCGATGCCGGTGCGAATAAGCAGCTCATTCACCACGATTTTTCCCATGTCCACGGCCGGCACGCCATGATAGGCCGTCGCCTGACGGGCAAACGGGGTACGTAATCCGCCGACAATCGCCACGCGATCGCCACGACGGGTTATCAGTGGTAACACCTCGCTCATAAACGCTCCCTTGTTAACTGAAAAAAATCGAGCCTGCGCCCAACAGGTCAGACCTGATCTGATTGTTAACCAGATAGTTACATTACGCAAACCGCGGCGAGGCAAAATGAGAGGGGAAACGTCCGGCCGGCTAGTGCGTGCGCTGAAAATCCGCTTTCACCGCCGCCAGCAACGACGGTTCGGTCAGCAGACGATAGCCGGACAACGCCAGCGACTGCGCGGCAATCAACAGCGCATGGTCGCCCCGTTCGGAGACCGACGCCTCGCGAAAAGCCGGCGTATGGCCGACGAGATCGTCCGGGCCGATTTTAATATAGCAGTGACTTACCGGTACGACGTGGCTCACGTTGCCGGCATCCGTGGAGCCCAGACCGCGACGCGGCTGGTCGGACAGTTGTTCACCCAGCGCGCTCAGCTCCGCGCCCACCACCTCATCCAGCGTGCGGTTGATAATCAGATCCTTGATGGCGTTTTGAAAACGCTCGATCCTTACCGTACCGCCGGTAGCCAGCGCCGCCCCTTGCGCTATCGCCCGGACTTTTTCGCTTACCGCCAGCGTGCGTTGCCAGGTCGAGGCGCGGATATAAAAGCGCGCGGCGGCATACTCGGGGATAATGTTCGGCGCATCGCCGCCATGGGTGATAATGCCATGGATGCGCACATCGCCGGGCAGTTGCTGGCGCAACGCGTTGATGCCGGTAAAAAGCTGGATCACCGCATCCAGAGCGTTAACGCCCTCCTCCGGCGACGCCGAGGCGTGGGCCGCCCGCCCGGTAAAATGAAAATCCAGCGGATCGACCGCCAGGCTGGCGGACGTCAGCTGGGTTTTACCGGAAGCATGGATCATCAGCGCGGCGTCGATATCGTCAAACAGGCCGGCGTCGGCAAAGCTGCCCTTGGCGCTGCCGTTCGGCCCCCCTTCTTCCGCCGGCGTGCCGAAGACCCAGACCTCGCCTCCCGTCTGATCGATAACCTGCGACAAGGCAACGGCCGCCGCCACGCTGCCGGTGCCTATCAGGTTATGACCGCAGGCGTGGCCCAGCCCCGGCAGCGCGTCATATTCCGCCAGATAACCAATGCGCGGCCCGCTATGCCTTTCCCCTTTGCGGGCGATAAACCCGGTTTCGTGCCCGGCGACGTTCTGGATGATGTCAAATCCCGCCTCACGCAGCACGTCGACCAGCGTTTCGGCGGCGAAATATTCCTGATTGCCGATTTCCGGCCGGGCGTGAATCTGATGGCTGACCCGCAGATAGCGCTGAGCGCAGCGTTCAATATGGGACTGAATCTGTGCCCGGTGGCGGGCGGTATTCACTGTGCTCATCTTTGCAACCTGTTAGCGAACGATAATCTTGAAATTAAATAGAATCACAGAATTATCTGCCAGTGATAAAAATAGCTATCCTATTGCAATTGACGGCTAAAGCAGAGGGCCGCGCCTGGCGTCGCCGAGAGTGAGAATATTGCGGGAGAATGGCGTGTTGCGAGAGGAGAATCCGACGGGCGGGCATCAATATACCCGCCCGCTTTCAGGTTGCGGGCATGCCGACTTCCCGCACCAGGAAATTTAGCGGCCGACTACCGCGGCGCGCCTGAAGCAAGGCCGCTTAACGCAGCCCGAGCTGGAAAATCATCGTTTCAGCCTGGCAGCTGAAGGTGAAGTCAATGTCCAGCTTCACGCCGCCGTCCACGCTTTCCAGCCGGCTGTCGATCTGGCAAGGATCCGACTCCACCGAACGGGCTTTATCCGTCAGCGCCTGCAGCGTGGCCTCAGCCTCGGCCCGATCGGTAAAGACTTTACTGTAAGACGCGGTGCAATCGGTGTTATCCATCACCGTGCCAACATCCACGCAGCAGCAGGCAGCGGTTTCTTCGGCAGAACATTTGTTTATGGCGTTTGTCATCATTCCTTCCTCATACGGCAGAGATCTGTACAGCAGCTATGAGCCGGTTCAAAAAAGCTTACTTTCCGCTCTATTCTACTCACCGGATCAGTTCAGCACTAGAACTTACTGCCCGCCGCGGCATTTAGTGAGAACCGTCACATTCCATTGTTATAGCAGGGTAAAATTTCGCTAATTCTCGCCTTTGAAATCAACCAAAATGTTAAGCAGATCTTATTTCTGTATCAATTAAGACATATTTTAACTACATGTAAGTAACATTTAAATATTCCCCACATATACTTTGGCAACTGGTCCGATTTGCCAGATTGAGAGCGCCCCCTACAATGCGCGTCCCTTGTTACCTCATGTAACAAAGTTAACTCACGAGCACATAAAGAGGTTTTGGTCATGAGCCAAAAAAACCGGTTAAAACAATCCGCAATTGCTGTTGCAGTGGCACTGGTTTCAGCAAACGCGTCCGCGGCTGGCTTCCAGCTAAACGAATACTCATCGTCAGGTCTGGGACGCGCGTTTTCCGGTGAAGGCGCCATCGCGGATAACGCCGCCTCCGGCAGCCGTAACCCGGCGACCATGACCCTGTTTGATCGTCCCTCTTTCTCCGGCGGCGTGACCTATATCAACCCGGATATCGATCTGAACGGTTCAAGCTCATCCGGCCAAAACGCCGATGCCAAAAACATTGCGCCCCATGCCTGGGTGCCGAACCTGCACTTTGTTATGCCGCTTAACGATCGGTGGGCCATCGGCGCTTCCGCCGTGACCAATTACGGTCTGGCGACGGAATTCAACGACAATTACGTCGCGGGCTCCATCGGCGGCAAAACCGATCTAGTGACCTCCAACCTGAACCTGAGCGCCGCGTATCGCCTGAATCAGCACTTCAGCTTTGGTCTCGGGGTGAATGCGGTATATGCCGATGCGAAAATCGTTCGCCATGCGGGGGAACTGGCGCCGGCGCTTGGTTTACAGTCCTCCTCCGAAATCTCTCGTCTGGAGGGAAAAGAGTGGGGCTACGGCTGGAACGCCGGCATTCTGTATGAAGTGGATGAAAACAACCGCTACGGCCTGACCTACCGTTCCAAAGTCGATATCGATTTTAACGGCGATTACAGCAACGACATCCCTGTCGCCATCGGCGGCACCGGCGGAGCGACCATTCCCGGCAAACTGACGCTGAATCTGCCGGAAATGTGGGAAGCGTCGGCCTACCATCGCGTGGCGCCCAAGTGGGCGGTGCATTACAGCCTGGCCTACACCAGCTGGAGCCAGTTCCAGGAGCTAAAAGCGACGGGTAATAATGGGCGGACGCTATTCCAGAAAGAAGAAGGTTTCCGCGACGCCTACCGTATCGCCCTGGGCACCACCTATTACCATGACGATAACTGGACCTTCCGCGGCGGCATCGCCTTTGACGACAGCCCGGTTCCCGCCGACAAGCGCTCCGTCTCCATTCCGGATCAGGACCGTTTCTGGCTGAGCGCCGGCACCACCTACGCCTTTAATAAAGACGCGTCCGTGGACGTCGGGGTTTCCTATATGCACGGTAAGAAAGTCACCATCCGCGAATCGGATCCCGTGGGGGTAAACACTTATACCTACAGCTCTGAAGGCAAGGCCTGGCTGTACGGCGTAAACCTGAATTACGCGTTCTAAACCCGCGCTTCGTACGTAAAAAAGGCCGCTTGCGCGGCCTTACAGACTGATGACAAAGTCCTGGCCTCTCAGCCAGGACTTTGATCTAATA